>JAISNF010000204.1 GCA_031276415.1 Planctomycetaceae bacterium | reverse complement strand
ATTTGTAATGTAATCTGTAAAGTTCTTTACTTTTTTTTCACAGGAGAAAAAAACATGAAAAAGAAATTACGTTTCGGTTTTACTCTTGTTGAACTGTTGGTGGTGATTGCGATTATCGGCGTGTTAATTGCGTTACTTTTACCCGCCGTTCAAGCCGCCCGCGAGGCGGCAAGAAGAATGTCGTGTAGTAACAAAGTCAAACAACTTTCTTTGGCGTTGCACAACTACCACGATACCTACGAATCGTTCCCTGCGGGTGGTTCACCGTTTTACGCAGAGGACAACAGTGATTTGTGGAAATATCGTGCTTCTGTACTTTTTACAATACTGCCGTTTTGCGAGCAACAGTCTCTGTATGATCGCTACGCATCAGCAGCCCAATCTATGAATAAAAGTAGTGGTAGTCCAGTTTATATTTGGACTTTTGACGATACCAACTATCCCGCTTTGAGGGAAGTCGCCAATTTAAGCCCGATTCCATTTCGTTGTCCCTCTGAAACTGTAACACCTCAAACAAATACATTCGGATATTCCAATTATGTATATTGTAGTGCTGATTGGGCTGCTCGTGCAACTGAATATACTCTACGATCATTATTTTCAATCAAAGAATGGCGCGGGATGAATTTCATTACCGATGGAACCAGTAATACCGCCGTATTCAGTGAAAAAGCTATGGGACAACCGGACAACCGTAAGGTTATTGGAAGTATGGCTTATGTTGCAGGTGCTAATTTAAGCGGCGGTAGCCTGCCAACATCAGCAACAAATTGTTCTGTTGCAGGTTGTTTAGCGGCACAAGCCGGACAATATTATACCAGTACCGTAACAGATTCAGATATTAGCGGTTCTAAATTCCCCGGTTATTTTTGGCTTGATTGCGCTCCGTCAAGAATTGCATTTTGTACGATTTTACCGCCGAATTCGATTACTTGTTGTTCAACTGAAAAAAACGAAAATGCTCGGGTTATTGCTTCGGCAAGTAGTTATCATCCCGGCGGTACTCAGGTTGGACTGGCTGACGGCAGCGTTCGTTTCATTTCTAATACAATCAATGCCAAAACAACCGGCGGCGTTGATTATTGTGTTGTTAGTGGAGCATCGCCTTTTGGTGTTTGGGGCGCACTCGGTACACCAAACGGCGGAGAATCTACAAGTCCATAAACCAATATTAAATGGCGTGAAGTGTTGAAATTTCAACACTTCACACCATTTTTCCTTTTTTTATTTCCTGTTAATTATTCCCATTTTTTACTTAAATTTATTATGTCCAGATTTCTATTTCTTTTAATTGTTTTGATTGCCTCCTGTCAATATCGTTCATCACTTCCGCCGGATGTTCCTCCGTTGATCAAGTGCAAAATAACCGTAACTCAAAACGGGGAACCGCTTAATAACGCATCGGTTTTACTCAATTCCGTTTTGGGAACGGAAACATGGAGAGTTAGCGGCATTACCGATGCAAATGGTGTTGCTGTTTTGTTTACCAATGGTCTTTTTGAAGGTGTTCCGCAAGGAAAGTACAAAATTACTATTTCAAAAACAGAACAGGATGCTGATAATATTCCTCCAACTCCTGAAATTGGTTCACCTGATTACGAAAAATGGATGAAAAAATACGCAAACAATCCCCGTTCTCCCAATACTTATTCTCTCGTTGAAAAACAATATTCAACGCTTTCGCTAACACCACTTGAAATTGATGTTTCTGGTAAAAATGTTGTCGAAATGAAAATTGATGTTGGAAAAAAAGTTCGGGAAAAATTGCCATAAACGATGTTTAGAAAAAAATAATCCCGAAAATGCCTAAAAAACCCTAACAAAAAGCCAGAACGTTTGAGCAAATTACTGTTCGCAGGTTACGCTGATAAACGCAGATTATTTTAAAACCGTCCGCAGATTATTTTTTGTTTTATATTTAAAAATAATCTGCGTTTTCTGCGGACTTGTTTATTTGTGTCATTTGCGGACGGTTTTTTGGGGTTATTATTTTTTCTGATTATCTTTTTTCTCGATTTTTGCCCAAGAATCACGCAGCGAAACGGTACGGTTGAATACCAAATTGTTCGGTTTGGAATCAACAGAATCAATACAGAAATATCCAATGCGTTCAAATTGGTACTGCTCTTGCGGAAGGGCATTCGCTAACGCCGGCTCCAATCGAGCATCCGAAATAACCTCCAATGAATTTTTGTTTAGATATTCTTTGTAATCCGTCGGGTCTTGCGGATCGTCTGGATTTTCTTTCGTAAACAACCGATCATAAAGCCGGATTTCGGCATTGACGGCGTGTTCCGCACTCACCCAATGAATTGTTCCCTGAACACGACGAGCATCTGCCGATGTTCCGCCGCGCGTTTCAGAATCATAGTTGCAATGAACTTCCGTAACATTTCCGGCAGCATCTTTCACACAACCGGTACATGTTACATAATAAGCATAGCGTAAACGAACTTCCTGACCCGGAGTAAGCCGAAAATATTTTTTCGGAGCATTTTCCATAAAATCGTCACGCTCAATATACAAAACCTTTGAAAACGGAACCAACCGCGTTCCATCTGTTTCATTTTCGGGATTGTTTATTGCTTCCAGTTGTTCTGTTTTTCCTTCGGGATAATTGTCAATAACAAGTTTGACCGGACGCAAAACACCCATTCGCCGCAATGCCCGTTTGTTAAGGTCTTCCCGAATAGCGTTTTCAAGTTTGACAACATCAATAATACTGTTCATTTTAGCAACACCAATTTCACGACAAAACGCCCGAATCGCTTCCGGCGTGTAACCGCGCCGGCGAAAACCACAAATTGTAGGCATTCGCGGATCACTCCAACCAGTTACAAAATTTCCTTTGACAAGTTCCAACAATTTTCGTTTACTCATCACAGTATAAGTCAGATTTAATCGTGCAAATTCATATTGATGCGGTCGCCAAATATTATCAAGATTATCGAGAAACCAATCGTACAACGGACGATGATGTTCAAATTCCAGCGTACAAATCGAATGAGTAATATTTTCAATGGAATCTTCAAGACCGTGCGCCCAATCATACATCGGATAAATAATCCATTTGGCACCGGTGCGGTGATGTTCGGCGTTTACAATCCGGTACATCACCGGATCACGCATATTGAAATTGGGCGAAAATAAATCAATTTTGGCTCGGAGAGTTCGCTCGCCTTCGCCAAACTCTCCGTTACGCATTTTCCGAAAAAGTTCAAGATTTTTTTCCGGCGAAAATTCCCGACCGGCACTTGGAATCATCGGTTTATCTGGAGTTCCGCGATTATCGCGCATTTCGTCCGGCGTTTGATCACAAACGTAGGCTTTACCTTTTTTGATCAGTTCTTCCGCCCAAACGTACATTTGATCAAAATAATCGGAAGCGTAACGAATACGTCCGGTTAAATCTTCACCGGTTATCCATTGGACGTCTTCGATAATAGATTCAACATATTCCGTTTCCTCTTTGGAAGGATTGGTATCGTCAAAACGAAGCGTAAAATCTCCGCCGTATTTCTTTGCCAAACCAAAGTTTAGGCAAATACTTTTAGCGTGACCAATATGCAGATAGCCGTTGGGTTCCGGCGGAAAACGAGTTGCGATTCGTCCGCCGTTTTTACCGGAGCGGAGATCGTCTTCAATGATCTGCTCAATAAAATTTAACGAACGAGATTCAGAAATATCGGTAGTCATAAAAGGAATGGTTAAAAAGTTACATCGGCATCAACCAACAATGAATTTGAAACAACATCGCCGTTTCGGTTTCATTTCCGTTTCAATTCTGTTTCACTTAAATTGGTCTTGCGATCTTTTGTTTATTTGTGTGAACAACTAGAAAATTTGCCAAATTTTAAGATTGCCAAATTTCAAGAACAAGATATTCTAATTGATAATGGAAAATGATACAAGATAACTCTAATAACCGATTTTTTATTTAACCACAAATTACCTATATTTAAAAAATATTTCAAGAAATCTGCGATTTTCGTAAACAATGTATTGACAATTAATAATGGCATACGCTATTATCATTTCAGTTCAATTATCGAATACGACATCAATACGAA
>JAISNF010000159.1 GCA_031276415.1 Planctomycetaceae bacterium | reverse complement strand
CGGTGTCTTTTGTGGTAAAAATAAAATACAAGCGAAGCGTTATATTAAAAGGTGTAAGTAATTATTTTTGCGACAAGTCTTGCTGCGAGAAATTCGGTAATCACATTTTGACCGCCCAGCGGAGCCGTTTCAACCACATCAGCACCAACTATTTTTTTCGTTGTGCAAACTTTTCGCAAAATACCGGTAATTTGTTGCCAATTGAGACCTCCGGGTTCGGGAGTTCCGGTTCCGGGAGCCAGTGACGGATCGAATACGTCCACGTCAAACGTAATATAAACGTGTTCCGTCAACCCGCAAAGAATCCGCTCGAAACTTTCTTTGATATTTTCCGTAATCATTTTCGGCGTCAGAATACGGCTCATTTGTTCAGGACAATCCCGATATTCTTCCTCGCTAAAACTGCGAATCCCTACCTGAACAAGATGCGGCGTCCAATCAAGAACACGACGCATTGCCGAAGCGTGTGAATAACGACCGCCGGTGTACGAATCACGAAGATCAGCATGAGCATCAAATTGCAAAACGCTCAAATGTTCATAATTCTCAACCGCTGCCCGAATTATGGGCGGCGTAATACTGTGTTCTCCGCCCAAAATAATCGGCAATCGATTCCTTTGAAAAAAATCATATTGTTTAACAGTTGAATAAATTCGTTCAAATTCTTCTTCCGGCGTCTTGGCGGGCGGAACAGGCGGTAATGTCGCTATACCGTGTTGAGTAAAATCAATCAGCAACTCTTCGTCAAAATGTTCCATCTGATCAGAAACCGCTAAAATTGCTTCCGGTCCTTTAATTGTTCCGTTCAGGAAACAAACTGTTCCTTCATACGGAATCGGCAAAATTAAATACCTTGCGGTTTTCGGATCACACTGTTCAGACGGTAAATTAAAAAATGTTTTTCCGTTCATAAAATGATATTCTCCTTTTCGTATTCTATTTTGTTTTCAAACCGTCTCTTTTTTTAATTTGTTTACAATCAAAAATCAAGAGAGAACGTCAATTTAGTTGATAGTTGATAGTGGAGAGTGGAGAGTTTCGCAATGCGGAATTATTAACGTTTTCCAATTGCCCCCAATTGAGGGCAATCCCAAAATAGCGATGGGTTTTAACCCATCGGATCATAACGTATTGATGTTGTTTTGTCCCCAATCGGATCATGATTCTGTATTTCCTGTGTTTGTCCGATGGGTTAAAACCCATCGCTATTTTGGAGACGAATTATTGACTAATAACTGTTTTGCCGTTAAGATTGAGCAACATTAACTTTAGGCAACTTCTAAAAAACTACTTTTTTAGACAAAAAAAAATATTTACAAGTCCTTATTTTTAAGGATGTGATTTTTAAAAAACAATGTTTTTAGAAGTTCCCTTTAACATTAACATTTAACATTGTTGTGATATTACAATTTTCAGAATTAACACACACAAAAAATTATTAAATCGATGTTGACACTTGAAAAGTTTCGTGAGGCGGCGGCTGTTTTGCAAGATGTTATTTTGGATACAGGTTTGATTTACAGCAAGCATTTTACTCAACAAACGGAAAACAACGTCTGGTTCAAACCGGAAAATATGCAATTGACCGGTGCGTACAAAATTCGCGGCGCACTTTATAAAGTTTCCCGTCTTTCCTCTGAGCAACGTGAACGCGGTCTTATTACGGCGTCTGCCGGTAATCACGCACAAGGTCTTGGTTTTGCGTCGCAATATTATCACGCCAAAGCCACTATTGTTATGCCGGAAACAACTCCGCTTGTTAAAGTGAATAACACCAAAGCGTATGGAGTTCAGGTTGTTCTTTCCGGTAACATCTATGACGATGCCTACACTCACGCCATACAATTGGCAAAGGAAAATAATTACGAATTTGTTCATCCGTTTAATGATCTTGATATTGCAACAGGGCAAGGGACATTGGCGTTTGAGATTTTGCGGTTGTTACCGGAGACGGATGTGATTCTTGTTCCGGTTGGCGGCGGCGGTCTTATTGCGGGAATTGCGGCTCTTGCCAAAACACTTAAACCGGCAATTACTATTATTGGAGTAGAACCTTCCGGAGCGGCATGTATGAAAATGTCCCTTAAAGAAGGTAAAATCACCTCGCTTCATCATGTTGAAACAATTGCCGACGGAGTTGCGGTTCGTACTCCGGGCGATATTATTTTTCCTTATGTGCAAAAATTTGTGGACGACATTATCACGGTTGATGATAAAAAACTGGTTGATGTTTTTCTTGATCTTATGGAAAGCCACAAAATGATTGTTGAAAATGCCGGTTTGTTGTCGGCGGCGGCGTTGAAATATCTGGAGGTGAAAAATAAAAATGTGGTTGCGCTTTTGAGCGGCGGCAATATGGATGTGATTACGATTTCTTCGCTGGTTCAACACGGTCTTCGTAATCGGGGAAGAATTTTCACTTTTAGTGTACGTTTGCCGGATAGACCCGGTGAATTATACCGTATCTCAGGAATTATCGCTCGTGAACGCGGTAATATTATCGAGTTGCGACATAATCAGTTCGTTGATATTAACCGCAATAGCGATAAAGGCACAGAATTAGTGGTAACATTGGAAGCATTCGGGCATGAACACAAAAATACGATTATGACGGCGTTATCGCAAGAAGGTTACGCTGCCAATGTTGTACCGTAAGTCTTAACCCGCCAATTAATACGATGGAATCATTAATAGCGATGGGTTAAAACCCATCGCTATTTTGGGAATGCCCCGCTGGGGCAATTTTAATCTATTGATTCTGTAAATTCTGTTGATCCCGTCAAAATCCGC
>JAISNF010000155.1 GCA_031276415.1 Planctomycetaceae bacterium | reverse complement strand
GGCTGAATTTATAACTATTCCGTAGAATTGCCTCAATGGTTTCGTGTTCATTTTCGATAACCTCATTTCAACCTAATTTTTCCTAACAAAACAACCTCAGTAGCCATGGATTTCCCACAAAACAAACCTCATTACCTCATTGTTAAAATACAACCGGTTAATTTTGTTAATGAGGTAATGAGGTTTGTTTTGTGGGGGCTTTGTTGCTACTGAGGTTGTTAAGTTAAGAAAAATTAGGTAAAAATGAGGTTTGGTGAAACAATAACAATACGTTTTCGCAAATTCCACAGAATTGTTACTAATAAAAAAATACCAACTTTTTTAAATAGCCGTGAACGATTACAATAATTAAAACTAAATAATTGAAACTAAATAATTGAGAACGGATATTTCGCAACGGAATTATTGACGTAACAGTTTTAATCTGTAAGCGACATTGTGATCAAATCAAAAGAATTGTAATCAAAAGATAAACGGCGTTTCGCTGAAATGTTAAGCCGGTTATTTCAAAAATTCCGTTGAAAATATGACCAATTTATGTGTATTTTGTTGTTCCGGTTGTTTTATATTTTTAAAAAGATAAAATAGATAACCGTTTTTTATTTAACCACAGAGAACACAGAGAAGAAAAATTTTAAACAATTATTTTTAGATCAAAAGTCAATTATAAAATTAAATAATATTTTGATTCCAATTAAAAAATTCACTCTGTGTTCTCTGCGGTTAATAAAAATAAATTTGTACTTTTTAGAAATTCCCATTAATAAAAAATGAAAATGAATCACCAAAATAATTGCTCAAAAATATCTTCAATTACCGATTATCAACATAAATCCATAATACCGTTTGCTATCAATTTCGTTATTATAAATACGATTATTGTATTTGTTACGTTTGTTAGCGGATTAGTCTTGATGACGGTTGGAGATATTTTTTTATTCGGTTCATCCGTAGCCGCACAGGAAACTGTTGCGGATATTCATGACTCCGAATTTATCACACTTGAAAATCATAACGGTTACGTATTATTTGCTGCATTTTCACCGGACAGCAAAAATATTGTTACGGCAGACAAGGATAATACTATACGGATTTTTGAAACGGAAACAGGGAAAGAATTACAAAAATTTGAGAGAAATATTGATTTTGTATTGTCCGCCATGTTTTTCCCTGACGGTAAAACGGTGTTCACGATCAAAAGACACAACGATAATATCGCACGAATTGAAGATGCGGCAACCGGAAAAGAATTACAAAAATTCAAAGGACATACGCATTATCTATTTTCTGCGATGTTTTCACCGGATGCCAAAATGATTGTTACGACAAGCGGAGATAAAACGGCACGAATCTGGGACGTGAAAACAGGAAAAGAATTACAAAAACTTGAAGGACATACTCATTCGGTGTATTCCGCCGCCTTTTCCGCCGATACAAAAATGGTTGTTACGACAAGCGGAGATGGAACGGCACGAATCTGGGACGTGGAAACGGGGAAAGAGTTACAAAAACTTGAAGGAAATACCGGATGGGTATATTCCGCAATGTTTTCGCCGGACGGCAAAAAAGTTGTTACGGCAAATGAAGATAACACCGCAAGAATTTGGGAAACAGCAACCGGAAAAGAATTACAAAAACTCGAAGGACACACGCAAACAGTGCGTTCCGCCGCATTTTCACCCGATAACGAAACAGTAATCACCGCAAGTTTAGACAAAACCGCACGAATATGGGAAACGTCAACAGGAAAAGAATTACAAAAATTTGAAACTTATAAACCTGTACGTTTAGTAACATTTTCTCCCGACAGTAAAATGATTGTTATTGTAAATGTCAGTAGAATCGTGCAAGTTTGGAATATCACAAACTTGGAATATCACACGGAAAAAAACAAATAAATAATAATGATACAATTACTGTTTGCCGCCAATTGCAAAATTTGTAAATAGTTATGAAGTTTGATTTTTAATTGTTAATTGAATTATTAATGAACAAAATTTGAAAATAGTATAATCTATGAAAACTAAACGCCCAAAACGTGAAGAAATTCCAGCCGGTGAAGTTCCGTGTAATTATTGTCCGGGTAAATGTTGCCGATATTTTGCGTTACCGATTGATACGCCGGAAAGCCAACGCGAGTATGGTTTTATACGTTGGTTTTTACTGCATGAAAAAGCAACCGTGTTTGTGGACGAAAAAACCTGGTATCTGTTGGTTTATTCAAAATGTAAATATCTCGACGATACAACAAACCGTTGCGGAATTTACGAAACAAGACCGAAAATCTGCCGTGATTACAGCAGCAATAAATGTGAATACGAAGACCATTATGTTTACGAACAATATTTTGAACTTCCTGAACAAATTGAAGAATACGCCGATGCTGTTCTGGGTTCATTACGGAAACAAATACTCCGCTCAATTCCGTAAAAGGTCAACGCCATAAAATATTGTTGTTGCAAAAAAAAAGTTTTGATATTATTTGTTTCGGTATTATTCGTTTTAAAATCAACTGAAATGAAACAAAAATATATCGCCGTCTTGAATAAGATAATCTTTAGGTTCACGCCGGACGAGATTTTCGGCTTTGACGGCGCGTTCACTTCCAAGACGAATTAAGTCCTCCGCTTTTGTAACTTCCGCCCGAATAAATCCTTTTGCCATATCGGTATGAATTGCGGCGGCGGCATCCAATGCAGTCCCGCCTTTGGGAACAAGCCATGTTCGTATTTCCTTTTCACCCGCAGTTAAAAACGTCATCTGACCGGAAGCGTCAAGCATCATTTTTATAACAATTTTCTTGTCCGTTGAAGAAAGTTGCATTTCATTGAGAAAAGCAACTTTTTCGTCCGGCGTCATTTCATCAAGTTCTGTTTCAAGCCTCGCACTAACCGCAATCACCGGAACATCCGGCGTTGCCAATTTTTCGTACTGTTTCAAATCGGTTTCATCGTCCGCCGTGTTAATAATCATCATTCGCGGCTTGCCACTAAGCAACCGAAAACCACGAACAACACGTTGCTGTTCAAGAGTCAATTGATCTTCTTTAACAGGTTGACCGGATTCAAGTCCTTCGCGAAGCAGTTCAAGTGTAACAAGTTCAAACTCAAATTTTTCGTGTTCGGATTTTGGAACAGGACGCTTGTTTTGTTCCGTAACTTTTTCGATACGATTTAAAATAATTTCAAGATCGGCAAGAATCGTATCTTCCTGAAATGCCCCAATTTCCTTGATCGGATCAGAACCGTCAAAAGTCGGAACAACCCAAACAAGAGCATCGGCTTCGCGAAGTTGCGCGAGTCGGGCAGGATTACCTTGCTGATCCCGCGTCAAACCCGGCGTATCAACAATTTCAATACTTGCATAAGTAATTTTTTTAGGTTTATAAATTTCAATGAGAGCATCGAATCGCTGCTCAGGAATAGACGCAGTCGCCGATTGCAACGTGTGTGATAACGCCGGATCCGCAGCCACTCCTGTCAACCATTGAAATAACGTACTCTTACCAGAACCTTTGTAACCAACTAATCCAATTTTCATAGGAATTTAGGAATTTATTGTGATCAAAAAATAAAATTAACCGTTACGGCGATTTACGTTTTATTTTTTTCGTCTTGATTGCGGAATACCTTCGGTTTCGCGAATTCTCCGAACAAAAAAGACGGCAAGAGCAATCAGCAACGGCGGAATCGGCGGTAATGTTACCGCAGCAAGTTTGTATTGCCCCTGAATCCGACGGATATTTTCGTTTAATTCAACATCCGCCTTTTCAAGTTGAATATTTAATTCGCGTTGCTGTTTTTCCTTCGCAGCATTAAGACGTTTTTGCGCCGTCATCATCGCCGCACTCAATTTCCGTAACGCTTCATCTTCATTGACGGCACCGTCCTTGAGACCTTTTTCAAGTTCCTTCATTTTATCCGTCAATTCTTTTTCTTCCGTTTCGGTTTGAGCGTCAAACTGTTTTTGTAACGCCGCACGTTTGTCATTCGTCGCTTTGCGAATATCATCAGTGTTTTCATCAAACTTCGAAAGAGTCCGGTGTTTGGGTCGCCGGTTGCGAACCGCAAGGAACCGTTCATCACCCGCAACACTGTCAATCGCATTCAATATAAATGTAACGTTATCAAAATTCAGATTGATTCCTGCCCCGGGTTCGTTGCCCATTCGCCGTAACATAAATAACGAATCGGAAAGCATGTCAATATCGGCAACAAGCAAAACATCTATTTTGGTTGGCTCAGGTTTCACCGGAGTTTCGCCTTCCTTTAATTCAGGAGCAGGCAACGGCGGCAACTCGCCCCGAATCCGAACCGCCAATTCTTCCGGTCGTTCCTCCGCAATACATGACCGTTCCCATGTTCCATTACTAAGCCCTTGCATCACAGCCCGCGTCTGAACAATTCCCGCCGGCTGCTGAAACGTTTGAAGCAACGGCGTTACAGTAAACGTCGAACCTTCCGGCGCAGGTGAAGCCGCCGTAATGTGTCCGGGAAACGGCAACATGATATATTGTAACGAGGCGGAAACCGGATCAGAGGAATTGAACGGTAAGATTTTTTGTTCGATTTCCAAACTCCGATCCAAAAAGACAAAACCTTTGGGAATTTGTGTAAGTTTTCGTATCGGTGAATATTCCTGCCAAACCGCCTGCGCTCCGTCAATTGTTACACCTAAAAGAGTCCAAAGCGGGCTGATGTCGCCTTTCGGAGATTGCCGTCCCATCATCATCATCATTTGCGATGGCGGTTGACGCGGTTCAGCGGTTCCGGCAACACTGCGAACATAAACCGGTAACGGGTCTTCAAAAATAACCGTCGGTTGTCCGCGTTTAACTGCATCAATAAAATTGTCAATTTCCGCCGGTCCCATTGCCGAAGGCTGCACCGCCAGCAACGCATCAAATTTATCACGAATCGGTTCCGCCGGATCAACTTCCACTACAGTATATTGACGTTGCAATTCGTCAATAATCTGCCATTGTGGCGACATTGAAAACGACTGCATATCAAATCTGCCGAAAAGCGGTGCGTCCGTTTTGAGAATACCGATACGTTTTTTTTGCGGAGTTATGACTCCGTAAAGAGCGTGAACAAGTTCATATTCAACGGAAAGTCCGCGATCAATAAACGGCAACGTCAACGTGTTGAGACCGGAACGGAACGCAACTCCAAGAAAAATACTTTTGAGTTCCCGCTTACCGCGTGCAGCAAATGAAACTTCCTGCGGTTTAATTTCGTAACGTTGATTGGCAATAAGTGCTTCTTCGGTATTGGGTTTGATATTGAATACCCGAACAGAAACATTTTTACCGCATTTCGATTGAATTTCATCAAGAATAGAAATAATATCAAGTCGGGTTTGAACATGCGATTCCGGCACGTCCGGACTCAAAAACGCTTCAATCACCACAGGATATTCCGGTTTAAGATTTTGAAGCAGTTTAATAGTTTCCGGTGAAAGCGTACTTAATTTCTCTTCGGTCAGATCACCACGCAAATCATATTGCCGAAAAACGAAACATAAACTCAAACCAATCACAAAAAGGCAAACAGAACGAAGCGAAAAATGAAAAGTTCCAACCCATTTTTGATGCGCCGTCCAATGACGCCGCCCAATCATCACCATACTCAAATAGAGCATTGTCGAAGTAATCATCGCAAAATATAAAATACTTGAAAAATTGATAATACCGCGTCCAAAAAGTTCAAATTGTGAAGCGATACTGAAACTTTTCAAAAGTTGGGCTGTTTCCGCAGGAATAGGCGAGGCGTCAATCCATTGGAGCGCAATCAACGGTGAACAAAAAATTGTACCGAGAATATACGCAACAGTAAGATTACCGGTCAGAAATGACGCAACCATTCCAATAGAAATCATGGAAACACCAACAAACCAATAACCAATATACGTACAAAAGAAAAGTCCGGTATCCGGCATACCAAGATATTTCAGAATCAGTAAATTACAAATGAACGAAAAAAGAAGCGAAACAGTGTAAATACAAACTGCCGCTTTGAATTTACCGAGAACAATATCAAAATCGCTTGCCGGAATAGTAAGCAAGAGTTCGTCGGTTCCTTGCCGCCGTTCATCAGCCCAAATTCCCATCGTAATTGCCGGTACAAAAACCAACATAATAAGAGGGAACCAAAGATTGAGTTGATCAAGATTGGCAAGATTGGCGTTGAAAAATTCGTCCGGCAAAAATGCCGCTATCGAACTTAACAACACAAAAACACAAATAAAAACGTAACCGGTCGGATTAGAAAGATAACCGACAAAATTACGCTTGAAAACAGAATACAATACTTTCGTGTTCATGGCTCTCCAGTTAAATCAGGTTTAATAATTTAAAGGTTTAACAAAATAAATATTAACGATACGTAATTCCAATAATTCGTATCAGTAACAATCCGTAACAATTTTGAATCATTCAATTTCTTGATAATTTTTTTCAATTTCGTTTTTCATTTCTTATTTTCATTCCGTAATTTTTGCAGCATTATTATAAATTTCTTCTCTTGCCATTTAGTATAATCAAACGTCTCTTTTAACAAAGGGTAATCATCCAATATTTTTCCTTCTTTATTTATAGTTTTATATCCATTTTTAATTATACTAATGCGAAGTCATTTTTTATTTTCTCCATTTGTTTTCTGGATTCACGGCGTAGGTCGAAAGCGTTTTTCATTTTTGTACTAATATCTTTAATGACGTTTTTATTTGG
>JAISNF010000232.1 GCA_031276415.1 Planctomycetaceae bacterium | reverse complement strand
AATCCTTGCAGGGATAAAACTTTATTAAATTCATAGAGCGTACGCAAATCATCAAATGAGTGCATCTGTCTTTGTGTCTGAGCGGACGCATTCCAGCCGGCGAGCGAAACAATAATACTTGTCGCAAGGAGAACCAATAATGTAGATAATCTGCGATCCATAAGAAACATCCTTGTTTCATTCTGTGGAAGCGGGGCTGAATAGGTAACTTTTACCGACTGTCCAATAAAAGACGCCTAAACAGTATCATCAATCTTATCGGCATATCTCGCGCAAGAGTTTATTCAATTTTAAACACCTTAGTTAGTGGATAGTGAATAGTGAATAGTTGACGCAAGCGGAATTTTTTACCACAACATTTTTAATTCCGTTTTCCTCCGTCCTGAAAGGACAACACAAGCCAGCCCTACCCAACGGGTAGGGTCAGTTTTCAAAACATCAAACGCCCTGAAAGGGCAACATACGAATAGTTAATAGTTAGTAGTGAATAGTGAATAGTTGAAAGTGGATAGTTTCTCAATGTGGAATTCAAAAGGTAGGCAACGTTTCTCCTGAAACGTTGCGTCGGCGTACTCGCCGACAGTTGCCCCTGTTTTCGGTCGGAAATCAAAAACCAAGACATTGGAACAACATGAATTGCCAATGTTCCTCTAATTCACTGTCGGCGAGTACGCCGACCGACCTTTACAGCGAAAGGCTTTCACCTACGGTCGCCTACCTAATGATTACAAACTCAAATAGTATAAATAACTATGTGGACCCTTATGGACAAGAAATGACACCGCCTTTAAATTGTGATATAGATTGTAAGGAAAGATGTAAGGATCAAGTTGGGACAACGAAAACAGGTTGTATTGCAAAGTGTAAATCAAATAAAAAATCTTTTAATGATTGGTATAACAGAAATCGTGATATTACATGGATAGCATCTTTGCCTGTTTGTCCCTGTAATATTTGGGAACTTCTAAAAACCACAAATTTATTTTTATTAACCACAGAAAACACAGAGTTTACAGAGAAGAAAAATTTGTCCGCAGATTACGCTGATAATCGCAGATTATTTTTAAATTTAAAATAGAAAATAAAAAAATAGTATGTTTCATTGTTTTATATTTTAAAAATTATCTACGATTATCTGCGTAATCTGCGGACAATTATATTCCTCTGTGATTAATAAAAATAAAAAAACCTTTATTTAGAAGTTTACTTAATTTATAATTTTATTTATAAATTTATTTCGAGTTCGTACCAAATTGTTTTGTATTCCGGTTTTAGTTCCAGTGTGAAACGCTTGTAGGTTTTTTGTGGCGTTAATTCTTGTTTGCGGTTGCCGGATTCGTCGAGCGACCAGAATTTCACTGTTTTAGCCAAACCATTGAACGTTATTTTGGCGGAAATTCCTTCGCAACACACCGGCTCACGCCCCCAACGATTACCAACCGTAACTTTATCATCGCCAAGCGATTCCAGTTTCATATCGGTGTTTGTCATTTCTCCGGTTGCAACAAGTAAAAATTTTTCACTGTATTTTGTTGCGGAAAGAGTTGTCATGGAAACGGTTGACCAACCGAGATTTGTTTTACCAAATTGAATTGTTCCGACGGCGAAAGGATATTCGTTTCCTTCCGTAACAAAACCGGTAAAAAGAGCCGCTCCCTTATTAATAGTAGAAACAAATCCCTTTCCTTGTTGTTGCATATCGTACCAAATTAACATTTCACCTTTACCGGAAGCCGGATATTCGAACTTCTTTTGTTCTTTCGGAATCTCCGGCAACTTTGGTAATTCCTTAATTTTACCGGAAACATCAACAGCAACCGGTTTTGTCAAAGCGTGACGAATATCCAAACCAAGCCCCGAAAATCCAAACCGGTATTGATTTCTGTTCTGTTTGAAAATTTCGCGTTCCTTTTCAGCAGTCAACGGCGCAACAACAATGTCCTTGTCGGCATCGTTATTGTAACCATCACAAAACAACGCATGGCAAGCGATCATGTGTGCCATTTGAACGGTGTTTCCGGCTGTATCAAAAAAACTGGTTGCTTTTTTTGGTTCGGCATTATTTGAATGAGAATAAGCGAACGGAAATATCCCGTCCCAACCCTGAAACGCCCCAAACGCCGCAAGCAACGGCAAACCTTCCGCAGCATATTGATTCGGATACGGATGATTGTATTCGCTCACCGTAAACGGTTTACCATAAACTCTTTTTGTTGCAAGATTCGGCAAAATCTTATTGTCAAGATGATTAACCAACGCAATGTTGCGCAAATACCAATTGTTGCCGTCCCATTGTCGACCGGGAAAATTCGGATGATTCCAATAGGAATGAATATCGCAATAATCCATTTTGGCTTGAGCGTGTGTTGAGCCGTATTCTAATTGTGTTCCGCTAACCGGTTGCCTGACTTTGATTTCGTCTTTCAAAAAACGATACATTTCGTCCCAATATTTCGCTTCAATATCGAACAAAAAGTCACAAAAATCATCAACCGCTTATTTCACATAGTTTCCGGAGTCTTTTTTCCAGATAACAGGAATG
>JAISNF010000141.1 GCA_031276415.1 Planctomycetaceae bacterium | reverse complement strand
AATTGTTTGGTTTGTTCCGCAACTGATTTTAACGGCGGTTTTGGTTCCGGTTTTCTTATGCCGTCCGTCACGGATTGCGGCGGAACTTGGGATTGTTTCTCACACGGAAGCGACGACCTTACCTTCTTCTGCAACCGGACAAAGTGTGATTGATTCGGTGTTTCACGGTGAAACGGTGATGTTGGGCAACAAAAACCGTAGCGGTGATCTTTGGTTATCTTCTGCCCGCAACCAGATTTTGGACAGAAAATTGTTTGTGATTATTGCGGCTTCGATTACGTTATTAGCGGGTTTGGCGTCCTATTTTAACACGGCGGAATTTAATCCTGACATTAAGCCGATTGTTGCATTATTGCGGAGTAATTTTTGGCTTACGGTTCACGTGATTGCGATTGTGGTGAGTTATGCGGCGGCGTTTGTTGCGTGGGGAATGGCGGTTGTTGGTCTTGGTGCTGCGATTTTCGGGCGTTATCGTTATGCAGAAATTCCGCCCGAATTATTACCAAAACAATCCGCCGCAAAACAATCGTCCGCGCAACAATCACCGCCAATTCCGGTAACTTCTTCACGAATACATCTTCCGGTGATTTGTGATTTATTTTCTCCGATTATTTACCGGTTATTGCAATTTGCGTTGGTCTTATTGATATTGGGGACGGTATTGGGGGCGCGTTGGGCGGATTATTCTTGGGGACGTTTTTGGAGTTGGGATCCGAAAGAGGTTTGGGCGTTGATTACGATCTTTTTTTATGTTATTGTTTTGCATGGTCGGATTGCTCGGTTTTATGGTCGGATTGGTGTTATGGTGGGAGCGTTGTTTGCTTCGATTGCGGTGATAATGACTTGGTATGGTATTAACTTTGTTTTCAAGGGCAGTCTGCATTCTTATGGCGGTGGAGCCGTGAGCAACGCCACTGTTTTCCTAACGATGTTTGTTATCATAAATATTCTCTGGGGTTCCCTCGCCATCTTCCGCTACAGTGCCGAAGCATTCGGTCACGAAATAGAATAATTACCTTGTTTATTTTTATCGCAAAAAATAAAAAAAGAAACACAGAATCTAATGAAAATGACGAAAGAACATAATATTTCGGTTGTTGCTCATCCGTTTGTTAAATGGGTAGGTGGGAAAGGACAACTCCTAAATGAAATTCAAAAGATTTATTCTACCGGTCTTGGAACAAAATGGACAAAATACGCCGAACCTTTTGTTGGCGGAGGAGCAGTGCTGTTTGATGTTTTAAATAAATATCGGCTTGATGCTGTTTATATTAGCGATATTAACAAGGATTTAATTCTCACGTATAATGTTATCCGTGATTCAGTACAAAAACTTGTGAAAAAATTACAATGTTTACAGGATGATTTTATTCCGCTTTCCCTAGAAGACCGAAAAATATACTATTACGCCAAACGTGAACGATTTAACGTGTTAAAATTAAAGAACACGCTAACCGCTTCAAACATGATCGAATGTGCTTCGCTTTTTATATTCCTCAACAAAACATGTTTCAATGGACTTTACCGAGTCAATCGAAACGGCGAACACAATGTTCCGATGGGTTTGTATAAAAAACCGACAATTTGTGATTCCGCAAACTTATTTTCAGTATCGGAAAAATTGCAAAATGTACAAATCGTTTGTGGTGACTACCGGCAATCGCAACGTTTTATTGATAAGAAAACTTTTGTTTATTTTGATCCGCCGTATCGTCCGCTTTCGACAACATCAAATTTTACTTCTTATACACAAGACGGATTTAATGATGTTCAACAAAAAGAACTTGCAACATTTATCAATGAAATGAGCGAGTTAGGAGCATTAATTGTTGCGAGTAATTCTGATCCCAAAAATATCAATTCCGATGATCATTTTTTTGACAGACTTTATGCTGCTCATAACATCAAACGTGTTACGGCAACACGTATGATAAATTGTGATAGTTCGGCAAGAGGACAAATCAAAGAATTACTCATAACAAATTTCTCCATGTAATCAGGTAAATAGTAAAACAACATAAATGACGCAATAAATTAGGGAGAACTTTGTAATGAAAAAAGACGGATTAGGAGGCGGAAATACAAAAACAGGCTTGATATTTGAAGGCAAAACAGATTTAGCAATCTTTCTCGCCTCGCAAACAGGTTACTCCATTCAAGGACAAGATGTCTATTACAATAATAAACTCGTTGCTCATCTTTTCAAAAAATATGAACTTTATGATTTTCTTGAAGAGAACGGTGTTGATTGGGAACAAATTTTATCAGCCCGATTGTTACCGGATAATTGTATCTATGTTATTATCCGTAACACACTCTATATTATAGAATGTAAGTTTCAGCAGATTCCCGGATCGGTGGATGAAAAATTACAAACTTGCGACTTTAAAAAGAAACAGTATAAAAAACTGTTATCGTCGCTCAATATCGAAGTCGAATACGTCTATTTGTTAAGTAATTGGTTTAAGGCTCCAAAATATAAAGATGTTTTGGACTATGTTTTGAGTATGGGATGCCATTATTATTTTGAATATATTCCGCTTGTAAAATTGGGATTGCCTGTTCCCGATTCATCTGGAGAATAGAAAAATGTCTGATATTATCCGCTGGGAACCGGACAATTTTGAATTAGAATTGAGTACCGTTTGGAGTTTTCCGCAACGGGGAAATTGGGCAACTCATGATGCCCAATTTCGCGGAAATTGGTCGCCGTATATTCCCCGTAATTTGTTATTGCGATATTCTAACGAAGGCGATTTAGTGCTTGACCAATTTGCCGGCGGCGGTACTACACTTGTAGAGGCAAAATTATTGAATCGGCATATTATTGGGGTTGACGTCAATGATGAGGCATTGATACGTTGTCGTGAAAAATGTCAATTCCAACGGGAAAATACAGGTAATGTAACAATTAAAAAAGGTGATGCCCGACAATTAAAATTCATTCCCAATGAAAATATTGACTTCATTTGTACTCATCCGCCTTATGCCAATATTATTCAGTACAGCAAAGATATTATAAATGACATTTCCCGATGCGATATAAAAGAATTTTTAATCCAAATGCGAATTGTTGCGTCAGAGTGTTACAGAGTTTTGAAAAAGGGAAAGTTTTGTGCCATTCTAATGGGGGACACACGAAAAAAAGGACATGTTATATCAATGAGTTTTGAAATAATGAAATTATTCATAGATGTAGGATTTCAAACAAAAGAAATTATTATCAAAGAACAACACAACTGTAAAAAAACAGGATACTGGAAAACAAACAGTATTAAGTATAATTTTTTACTGTTAGCCCACGAATATCTTTTTGTATTTAAAAAATAGATAATATTTCAGCCATTGGACATTCAAGAGGTCGGCATTGTTTTTCTTTGCGGGTTCCCCCTTTTTTATTCTTGAAAAGTGTGTAAAATACCTTGCTAATTGGTTTTTAGCCGAAAAAGTATGAATAAGTTTTAATAGAAAACTCAGAACAATGCCTAAACAAAAAACCCACAAAGGAATCAAAAAACGTTTTCGATTGACCGCTTCCGGTTTGGCAAAACATCGGCATAGCGGAACAAGTCATCTCGCCTTTCGTCTGACTAAAAAACAACGCCGTAATCTTCGCGGAACAACCGTTGTCTGTAAGTCCGAAACCAAAAAAATCGTAGAAATGCTCATCCCGTCCGGCGGTTAAATCAAATTAAATTAAATTATTCATTGATTTTCCGCCACGTTTACGGATAAGCCCCAAAAAAATGCATCGGGTTGTAACTCTTTCAAAATAAATGAAAGGACCTAGATTCGTTAAGTAATTAAAATCGCCATTCAATAAAAAAGGAGAACAAAATGAGAACACTACGCGGTGCTGCCAGACGACAGTCAAAACGGCGGCTTTTTCGACGCGCTAAAGGATTTCGCGGTGGACGTGGTAAATTGTTGCGAACAGTTAAAGAAACGATTGTTCGTGCCGATTGTTACGCAACCCGTGATCGCCGTGTCCGTAAACGTGAATTTCGCGCATTATGGATTACCCGAATCAATGCGGCAACTCGTCATCTCGGACTTCGGTATAGCGAATTTATCGCCGGTTTGAAAAAGGCTCAAATCAACTTAGACCGAAAAACACTCGCCGAGATGGCTGTTAATGATATGACGGCATTTACTAAAATTGTTGAAACTGTCCGTGTTGCTTTGGGAAAAACTTGACCCCGATCCTTTAATATAACATCAAAAGAGTGAAGGGGTTTAGTACAATTCCTTCACTTTTTTTGATTTTATTACTGTTTTGATTTTATCATTGTTTACACGATGCGGCGCGAAGGTTCATATCTTTCGGAAATGATTTGATTCAAAAGAATCCGAACAACAATTCGGCGCACTACAACAGAAAGATAAGTTGTTAAACTGCTGCGTTCACGGAAATTACGTAATAAACGATAGTTATCATGTCCTAATGCGGCAAAAACATTTTCGCAAAGCCGGTTGCGGTCTTCGGTACTCAATTGAATATTCCGTATCGAAACGGTTGCATCAATAACGTGTAAAACAAGACCGAGAAACCGATCAACAAAATCTTCCCATGCTCTGTTTTTTTTATTCAGGCATCGGATTAGTAATTCACGGTCTAAATCGGTAATTGACATTTTGAATTTGTTTGTAGTTTGGGTAGTATCTCTTTACACACAATAACTTTATACCAAATGTCAAACGGTTTGAAATGGCAATTCAAACATGTTTGCGAAGTTTGAAATATTTTGAAACATTCGAGTATAATCCGAATCATATCAATTACGGATGATTCGGTAAAGAGTAATTTCTATGCTTGAAATGACTATGCTCAAAATGGAACCAATTGATCCAATTGATCCAATTGATTAAATTTACAATTGATTAAATCACCGAAAGAATCCGTTTAATGGGTTGCGGTGATATGAGAGTAAAATGTATTGTCTTATCTGTTAAAAAATAATAAAAGAGACGGTGTTAAACTGTCAGGAGGTTTGTTAGTATGAGTTCAGATGTGATTCCGATGACCCGTGAAGGGTACAATAAAATTAAGGCGGAAGTCGAAAGGCTTGAAAATGATGAGATGCCGATTATTCTGGAGCGGTTGGCGAATGCCCGTGCAGAAGGCGATCTCAAGGAAAATGCAGAATATCATGGTGCGCGCGAAAGTCAAGGACTACTTCAGGCGCGGATCAATGAGTTGAAGGTTAAACTCAGTCGTGCAACAATTCTTGATCCTTCGGCAATGCCCCAAGGTGAGATTCGGTTTGGAGCCAAAATTAAGGTTCGAAAAACCGGCTCTAAAAAGGCGGAAGAATATACGCTTGTTGGTGCGGGAGAAGAGGATTATGATGCCGGAAAAATCCTTGTAACAAGTCCGCTTGCTCAAGGTTTTCTGGGCAAGAAAAAAGGCGATGTTGTCAAGATTCAGGTTCCGAACCGGCTCTTGGAATTTACTGTTTTGGAAGTCAGTTACGAATAATTGCAATGGATAAATTGGGTAATTCAGTTTGGCGAGATGTTTTGTGCGGTGTACGTTGCGATGTTCCGTTGGCGATGTACACTCGTTTACAATTGGGCGGTTCGGCGGAGTTTTTTGCGGAACCGAAGTCGGAGTTTGATTTAGTTACCTTATTGAAACAGAGCAAAATGAACAAAATACCGGTTCATATTCTTGGAGCCGGTTCCAATCTTCTTGTCTCGGAAAAAGGAGTTGCCGGTTTAACTATTCGGTTTTCGAATCCTGCATTTTGTGAAATAACTGTTGAAGGACAACGGATTATTGCCGGAGCCGGAGCCAAATTGGGGCAAGTGATTACGCAATCTGTTTCACAAGGTTTGGGCGGAATTGAAGATTTGATTGGTATTCCGGGCAACATTGGCGGTTCACTTCTTGGCAATGCCGGAACAAACAGCGGCGATTTGGGGCAATGGGTGGAAAGCGTCCGAGTTGCCGATATTAACGGAGAAATTTCTGTTTTGTCCAAAAATGAAATTTCGTTTGGTTATCGTTCAAGCAGTTTGGATGATGTGGTGATTCTTTCGGCAACATTGCATCTTGAGCGGGACAATCCGGCGGAACTTGCCAAACGAATGCAGAAGTTGTGGATTATTCGGAAAACACAGCAACCGAGTGGTGAATTGGCGTCTGTTTATGTTTTCAAGAATCCGGCAACAGGTACTTCGGCGGGGGATTTGATTGAACAGGCGGGGTTGAAGGGAACTCGAATTGGCGGTGCTGTTGTTAGTGAACGTAATGCTAATTTCATTATGGTTGAGCCGGAGGGAACAACGGAAGATGTGTTGCGGCTTATTCGGTTTGTTCAGGAGCAGGTTGAGATGGTTACGGAAATTAAACCGGAACTTTCATTGGAAGTATGGTAAAAGTATTGTGAATGTTGGAAGAATTATAATTGTAAATACTTATAAATAATTGGGTAACGATCAACGGGTTGTGTATTTTTATTGTTATTGACTGCAAACTTTTGGTTGTTTAATTTGTTTAAAATGGTGTTGACGTTTTGTCCTACAATTGAGTTGGTTGACGAGCAGTCTCTGAATACTGAGTTGGACGGATCAATTCGTGAACTTTTGCGGCTTTGTTTTCCTGACTGGTCGGATATTTTCCAAAATTATCGGATGTGGCATAGTACGAAGCCGATATATTCGGTGATTGTGCGGGATTCGGAAAGGGTAATTGGTCATATTGCGGTTGTGGTTCGGACGATTACGACGACGTGGAATTTTCGCTACAATGTTGTCAGTATTCAGGGTGTATGTGTTGCGCCGGATTCGCGGCATGTTGGTCTTGCGCATCAAATGCTGGACGGGGCACTTAAAGAGGCGGTACGGCGTGGTTTTCTTTTTGCGATTTTGTATTGCAAGGAATTTTTGGTGCCGTTTTACACTTCACAAGGTTGGAAACTTGCGGACGATTCTATTGTGATGTGGAACCAGCGTGATTTACCGATTTCCATGCGTAGTAATTGTCCCATGTATTATGAACTTAGTGATGTTCCGCTTCCTGAAGGACCTTTGGATGTTCACAGTCCTACTTGGTAATGTGGAGATTTGATGTATTTATTTTGCAAGCGATTTTAAATTTAACGATTTAGAATTTAGCGATTTATACTCATTGTACTTTAAAATTCGGTTTTATAAGAGTAGAATTTTTGTGTCTTTTATTTGAAAAATCCTGTAAATTCTGTTGATCCTGTCAAAAAATGAAAACCGAATTGTCAAGTGTGATGAGTATAGAATTTCATAATAACCGGTAAATTTCGGACTGCTACTTGCACGAATTAATTTTCTGCGTATATTATTTGAGAGTATTATTTATTGAGAGTTAGGCGTCCGTGGCGTAATTGGATAGCGCATCGGTCTACGGAACCGAGGGTTGGGGGTTCGAATCCCTCCGGACGCAATGTACAGGGGGTAATAATGGGTGTTGACATTATTTACCGTTCAACTCTGTGCAAATTGTCTGGCGGGGATTTTAGGCTCTCCGACCAGACGTTTTTTTTCTCCTTTCAATTTATCTGAAGGGAACTTCTAAAAACCACAAAGAACACATGAAGAAATTTTTAATATCAAATTTATTGT
>JAISNF010000107.1 GCA_031276415.1 Planctomycetaceae bacterium | reverse complement strand
GCATAAAGTTCCGGCACATTCGGATCATGCGGTAATTCCGTTTTATCTATTGACGATAAATCAAAAACGATTCCTTTTTGTTTGAGAATAAATTCGTCAATTCCCTCAATTTTCTCAAATTCATCGGAAAGTTCAATCAAACCGGTGTAAATTCCTTGACCATGATAAAATATCACTAAAATTATCGGAGAAAATTTGAATTTCTTATTGTAATTTTTTCTCTTTTTCGCACTAGTAATTTCCGCATTGATAATTTTCGTTTCATAATTGAACAATTGTATCATAATATGCGATTCGTTGTAACTTTTATGCTCAATGATGATATAAATTTTGACATATTTTTTTCGGTTTTTTTTGAGCGGGATTTCATAAATCATGTCGGAACGGGCTTCACGAAAATTTTCGTCCCTGAAACGCCGAACGGATATTTTTAATCTGGGAATATCCAATTGATTTTGTAACGTTGTCGGCAACAAAAATCTCAAAAACGCACCGGCAACTTTTTTAAGTTGAAACACTAACTCAAAAAATATATCGTGAGTTACCAATGTTGTTGCAAATTGTTCTTCTATTGGTTTATCCCAAGTTGGGTATATTTCTTGCTCCTTTGGTGAAACCTCATTTTGATTATTTGTAATCATATTACTATTTCTTTACTGTTTTTCCAAATAATTTTTAACAGTTGATCGTTTTTTTGAACAATTATTTTAACAATTATTTTAACAATTATTTGAATAATTGTTTGAATAATGACATGATAATTAAATTATCGGTGATTGGTGTTACATTTTCATGATTCTTGAAAATTCTTCGACTGTTGTTTCGCCTTTGATAAGGAGATGAATTCCTTCGTACAGAAAACTGGTTTGACCTTCTTTGGCGAATTGTTGGCGGATTAAAGCGGGATTCGGATTTGACAAAATCAATTCCCGAACAGAATCGCTCAAAATCAAAAGTTCAAACAACGCCGTCCGTCCGCGATAACCAATTCCGTTACAATTCGGACAAACGCCGCGTTTCTTTTCCTCCGATTCGGGAAGCGGTGTTCGTGTACGATAAAATTCTTTCACCTGATCAGGACGAAGACCAAGTTGTTGCAATAATTGCGGAGCAGGCTGGTAAGGCTCTTTACAAACAGGACACAACCTCCGAATCAAACGCTGATTGATCACTCCGTTAAGACGCGGAATAAATAACTGCGGCGAAATTTTTGTTGCTAAAAATCGGAAAATCGCCTCAACTCCGTCTTTTGCCCGAATTGTCGTAATAAAAAGCCGCTCCTTGTCCACTTCGTTACAACAAAGTTGCAACGTTTCCAACGTAGACGTATCTCGGACAATCAACGCATGCGGCTCCTTGAATAACGCATCAGGAAGTACAGTTATCGGTGTTTCGCCTTTGGAAGAATCGTAACGGACTAACACAACATTTTCAATCACTTCCGTTGGTATCGCCGCATCCTCAATATTCACAACATCCCGCGTAAACCGATCACACACCCGAATAAATACGTCCATCGAACTTCGTAAACCATTGGCAGGCGGCGCAGAAATAATAAAAATTCCCCGACTCGCATTGATTTGCTCCATGAGTTTTTTCTGAACTTCCGCTCTCATACCAAGTTCGTCAAGACTTTTGAACGGAACCTTCGACGCCGTAAATTGAATCATCACCGCTTCACCGGTTTTTGTTCCTTGCGATATAAATTCAACTTCGTATCGTTTTTTCTTCTTTCCGCCCAATATTGCAATAAATGTTCCGATTTGTCGTGATCGCCGATCATTGGGATTGGCTCCGATCAAGAGTTTCGCAGACTCAAGCATCTCTTCATAAATATCCTTGTTTTTTGCTTTTTCTGTAACACGCGGCACCGGAGCCAAATCAAGCCAAACTCCGTCAACCTGATGCCGTATCGCTGTTCGTTCCGGCGTAAAATCAAACATCAACGATGTCGCATTACTTATTAACGCATCATAAATATTTTCACGGAATAAATTGTAACCCGGCGCATTTCTCGCAACAATAAGACGCCCTTGCAATATTTTCGGATCAATATTTTTTCCGGCGGCTTCCATTTCAATAGACGGACCCATTTGATAACTTTGACGCTTTTTAACCTTGATTTTCACGCCGATTTTATTCATCGCCACCGCGTAAAGATAAAAAAGATGTTCGCCCGTCAAAACCTTTTCATGAGGCGGTAACGGTTTATTCCGCTTAACAACATAAACCATCACAGGAACAATACAAAGCAATACTGTTGCCGGAAACGCAACCCAAAAAATCGGTACAAAAAAGAATATCGTTCCCAAAACAGTGTACAACATCAAATAAAGAAAATTAAGTGCTTCCCTGTTTTCGTTTTTAAGACGTTCCAGATCGGCGTTCATCCAACTGGCACATCCAACCCAAATTAAAAAAACAATAATATAAAGCGGTAATTTAATCGGACTAATATAACCGCCTGGTCCCCACCAACCGTCTTTGAGAATATCAGTGCGTGATTTTTGTGCAGCAACTCCCGCATTGCCGCCGGCAACATTTTTATCTCCGGCGGGTTCTCCGGCAGGCGCATCCGCGGGCGCAGCAGCATTGTTAATTTCGGCGTTGCGCTGCGCATTTGCCTCGCCAATCTTACCAATCGCTCCGCCGCGCGGAGCCGGTTTTGTTGCCGATTGCTCACCGCCTGAGTCCATGTCCGATCCAATAGACATAGCCGCTCCTGTGTCCATAAGAGTTTGCGCAAATGTTACACCGCCCGAAATCGGTAACAGTATCAATAACAACAAAAAGAATATCCCCGCATTCAATAAACGAAACGGAAACAAAAAACAAAATACGGAAATAAAGGAATGATAAATATTAAACATAGTTTTTAATGGAAATGTTTTAAATAACGTCATGTACTGATATTGTAACTTCATTTAATGATGTTGATTTTCATAAGACTATAAGGTACTTCTAAAAACTCAAATTTACTTTTTAAAACCACAGAGAACACAGAGTTCACAGAGAGGAAGTTTTTAATTTTATTTCTAATTGGAAATAATAAATTAAAAATAAAATTTAATTTCCATTTAATAATTTTCTCTGTGATCTCTGTAGTTTAAAAAATAGTTATATTTTTTGTAAATGATATTAAAAGTAAAAAACATATTCAAAAAAATCTCTTAAAAAATTTCCTCTCTGTGAACTCTGTGTCCTCTGTGGTTAATAAAAAAACTAGTTATTAGAAGTTCCCTATAATAAAATACACTCATAAAATTCGTTTTTTTGACAACATTTTTTTATATTTAATGCTTCCGGCATACCTAATTTTGATAAGGAAATATTAAAATACAACGCAAATATAAGATCGTCAATATAATTTTTTATTTTAGTTTGTTCGTTAAAATCTATTGCGGGCAATGTTTTTAATTCGGATAGATTTATTTCGTTCCCCAAAGTGTCATTATTGAAACAATTATTAAAGCCGTTATTGGAGTAAGTGTCCGTAATAATTTTTTGTACGAAATCGCTTTTTCCGGTTTTAATTTTACATTGATAATCTATGTTGTTACGAGTAAGTATCAGATGGTTTCCAGACACTTTTATCCGGTCAATTTTTTGAACGTTTATTTTCAAAAAATTGACCATATCTTTTAATATTCTATTTTCAAGGTCAAGCATCATTTCCGTTTGTTTAATAATTTCATTTTTTATTGATTGTTGATTTTTGGCGGTGATTTTAGGGATACGAATATATTGTTTGATTGATTTGATTGAAACCTGAAATTCTTTTTCGTTTTCAATTTTTAAATTCACTTTTAATATTTTATTATTGACGACGGAATTAAGAACAGAAAATAAAAACAACGATTCTTTTTTATTGTCGCTTGCGATAATTGAAGCCGTACCCATATTAAAAATAACCGGCTCTTGTGTTAAGTAAAATTTTTGGAAATTTTTAATACGACAAACAATATTGTATTTATGCCCAAGTGTACTATATCGGCTATTTGTTGTCAATTGAATTTTACTCTCGTCTTTGGGATAATAATTCACGAAACAAAATTTTGTATAACCGACACTGCCCTTAAAATCAAGAATCGGATAATGATTACAAGATTCTGTTGTATAATATTTTTTGTCTAAAATATAACCGACATCAAAATGAAACTCATCGTAATCCGCCAAATCAAATTTTCTGTATTCCTCAATGGAGTGAGTATTTTTTGTATATTCATCACAAAAATTTAAAAAAAAGTGAGGTTGTTTGATAAAATTCCAGTTTTCAACTCGCCGTACTAATTCGCATTGAGGGATTTTTTTGATTTCTTTATTTTTGCTTTTTAAATAATTCGCAAAATTATTGGCTTGTTTGGGTGTGTAATATTTATAGTTGACGACTTTAACGGTGTGATTTTGCGGGGCTTTCTTTTTTGTTGCAACGAAAATAAGTGAAGAGGTCGCAATCGGTTTATTTTGCGTTAATCCCCGACCAATAAATAGATTCCCTTCAAAGGTAATCATTTTTTCTATGGTCGTATTATTCGCCCAATAAGACCGGATAACATCAAGGTCTCCGGCAGTTAATACTGTTTGAGGAATAATATAACATATTTTACCGCAATCTTTCAACAACCCAAAACTTAACGCAATAAAAAAAGCGTATAAATTCGGTTTTGGAGAATATGATTTATGACGACCGGCTGCCGTATTTAAATTTACGCCATAGACATTTCCCATCGTAATAGAGGTATCTTCTTTATTTTTTATTTTTTCGGTAAATTCCACGCATTGTTTACAACATTCGTTATAACCAATGTAAGGCGGATTTCCTACCACATAATCAAACCGCATTCTTTCACTGTTATGTCCCTGCATTGATTCAATCATTTCCTGTAAATCTTTGTTGTCACGCATAAATGATTTGTAACTTAAATCGGTCTTTGCAAAAAGCGAACGATAATCGATTTTATCTTGTTTTTCCACTAATCCGGCGTCTAAAAATTCAGAAATACTATCTTTTGTTTTGAAAATTTTGAGTTTACTATCAACCGGATTTTCATAATTATCGTTGATAATTAACGGCAAAAGACGCATTAAAATACTCATTTCTGCAAGAAACAACGGAAATTCCGCAATATCCAATCCAAAGATATTTTTACTAACTAAGTCTTCTATAATTTTTGATTCGGTTTCAGCGGCTTTACCTTCAAATGCTTCAACAATTCTATCAACGGCACTGTACAGAAACGTTCCCGCCCCGCAAGAAGGATCAATGATAGAAATTTTATCTTTGTTTTGTACAAGTTTTTTAGGCGTATAATCCATCTCATCAAGCATAAAATTCACAATATCAGGATCGGTAAAATATTGTCCTTTATTTTTATTTTGATACAAATCTTTTAGATAATTTTCGTAAATAAATCCGAATATTTCATTTTTGAGATTAGCAAAATTATATTTATTGATAAACACAATAATATCAAGCCAGGGAGAAATATCATCTATTGTTAAATCATGTTTCAGATTTTCTGTAATTTTCGTGTTAATTTCTTCTTGTTTTTTTGCAAAAGGTTTGTAAATCTTTTGAGAGATATATTCTGAAATTCCGCGAATATCTTTCACGATCATGTTATAAAAATCACTGTCGTGAATTGATTTTTTTATACGTCTTAATAATTGCCGGTATTCGTCGGTAAACTTTTTGTAACCGTTATCGACCAAGACTTTATAAAGAATAAATTGAATAAGATAAGCGTAGGATGTTTCAATTTCCTGTTCTTTAAATAAATCTAACATACCATAATTTTTCAACTTAACTCTGAAATTGTTTAAGAGACGTGTTGTATCGTCGAAAAAAATAGCCCGATGCTCAGGAATATTTAAATCAATTTTTTCTTCAAACAGATTTTGTTGTTTGGAAGGGTTAAATATTTCGACATAATAATTTTCCGGTTTTATGTAATCCTGCCAAAATAAACGAAAATCATGCGGATTATCGAGAATTTCCGTAATGGTCAGTTTTTTGTACGATGTTGCGCGGTAAAACCTCCATTCGTTACCGTCTGTCAATATGCCGTATTGTTTACTGTAGTCAAGTTGGTATTTTCGCAACTGCATGATTCCTTCTTCGATATGCGTAAAACATTTGGTTTCGACAGGAATTGTTATATTTTCATTGATATACAACACAAAATCAGGACGTCCTTCTTTTCCGCTTTCCGTATCATGAACAAACGTATTTAATGGCGATGTTTTCACAACCGTTTTTAATAAATGAAATAACTCGGCAGAAGCAAAAATATCCGCGATAAAATCATGAACACCGCTGCCGATTTCTTTTATTTTATAACATTCCTTATTATTGTTCCATTTCTCGCGTAATACCTCAATCGAACACATTGATTTTATCCTCATATTGACAAGTACCATAAATAGAAATTAAAAATAATTTCCGCAACATCAAATCTCAAACGCCCCTAAATTTACAAAATTCCCGGTTCTTTTACTTCAATACCTTTGAGAGCCATTTTGAGGGATTCGACATTGGGGGCGACTTCAAATGCGGTTGCCCGATCAATTTTTTTCATCATCACGAGGTCTTTGAGGCTCATTGTAAAATCTTGCATACCTTCCAAAACACCGATTCGGATAGCGTCGGATAATTTGGAATCTTTTTCTTCAAGAATCAATTTACGAACGGTGGCGTTAAAAATCATCACTTCAATAGTCGGAACACGCGAAACTCCCGGCATACACGAAGGCAACAATTTTTGTGCGACAATTCCTTTCATATTGAAAGCCAATGCGCTGCGGATTGCTTTATGCATGGAGGAGGGGAAGAGGTCGAGAATACGTCCAATGGTACTTGGAGCGGATGAGGCGTGAATGGTTCCGAACACGAGGTGTCCTGTTTCTGCCGCATGAATTGCCGTTTCGAAAGTTTCACGATCACGCATTTCACCGACGAGCATGACATCCGGGTCTTCACGGACGGCGTGTTTCATACCGATTCCAAAATCGACAACATCTTGCCCGATTTCACGTTGGTTAATCAGACATTTATCATCGGTGAAGAGAAATTCTATTGGGTCTTCGAGCGTGAGAATATGTTTTCGGTAATGCCGATTGACCCAGTTGAGCATAGAGGCAATTGTTGTACTTTTTCCAGAACCGGTAACTCCTGCCAAGAGAATCATTCCCTGAGAAAATTTACAAAGTTCATAAAGTGACGGCGGAATATGTAATTTTTCCAGATCGGGAATAAAGTTATTGATGCGACGTGCCACCAAGCCGAGATGTCCCATTTGTTGTAACACATTGACACGAAACCGCCAGGGAACGCCGTCAACTTCGCATTGATGTGAAAAATCTGCTCCACCGGTATCATTAAGGATTTTCCGGTTACGTTCATCCATTGTTGGGAGGATGAGGCGGGTCATTTCTTCATCGTCAATAGGACCGCGTTCCAGACTCCGAAGTTCGCCTTTGATCCGAACAAACGGCGGGCGATCAACTTTCAAATGTAAATCGCTGCCTTCTAATTTAACCAAAGCACGATAAAGTTTATCAAGTTCATATTCTTTTTTCTTTTTGACAAAACGTTCTGCCAGAGTACTAATATCAACAGACATTGGAATTTTCGGTGTTTAGGGGACAAAAACGGGAATAAAAACAGGGACAATAACAGGGACAAAAACGGATTTTAC
>JAISNF010000095.1 GCA_031276415.1 Planctomycetaceae bacterium | reverse complement strand
CGTTCTAAACTCTTTTCCCAAAACCTCTTACAACGTTTTCGCTCTTCACCGTTCGGTTTCACACTTGTCGAACTTCTTGTGGTGATTGCGATCATCGGTGCGTTAATCGCTCTGTTGTTACCAGCCGTGCAAGCAGCACGTGAAGCCGCACGAAGAATGCAGTGTTCCAATAACATGAAACAATTAACACTGGCATTACACAATTATCAGGATACAATGTCTGCCTTACCGAATGACGGTTGGTTCGGTTGGAATTCAGGGGTAACCAATCGGCATCATTTGGGAATTCATGTTCGTATTTTGCCCTTTATTGAACAAGGTGCTCTATATGAAACCATGAACACGACTCTAAATTACACCACAAATTCGGCTCCTAATGGGTACAATGTCTCCGGTGCCGGTAATCGAATTGCAGGATTTCTTTGTCCAAGTTCAGAGGAAATTTTTGCGAAAAATGATAGCGGAGGAGATGAAAGAACCAATCCTCGCTGGTACACAACGCATTACTATGGTAATGCAGGATCAGTCGATAATGCTAGCCCGCCTGTCTATCCCAGAGCTACAACAATAAGCCCAAAGGAGAAATATCCGCATTGGGAGTAATGACAGTAAATTCCAAAGTTGCCCTTGATAATATTCCCGATGGAACTTCCAATACTTTCGCTCTATTAGAAATTTCATGGTACAACTTTTGGGGATACCGCGGCTGGCATCGTGGAACATACATACACTCATCCTCATCGGGAAATTTAAATACATGGGGTTATAGTATTACTAGTTGTAAAACAATTCGTCGGGATTTTTATATCAATATTGGACCACGTTCATTGGCTTCTACGGGAACTATTTCTGCATCATACCAACAATATCGATCCGTTGGTTCTTTCGGGAGTAATCACTCAGGAGGAATGAATGTCTCACTTTGTGATGGTGCTGTCCGATTTCTTACAGATACCACCAATATGAATACAATTCTTGCTTTAGGCACCAATGATTTTGGTGAATCCGTTACTCTTCCGTAATAAAATTTTTTCGGTATTTGATCGGTTAAATTTATTTCATTTTTACTAATACTAATGGAGACAAAACATGTTTCAGCGGTTATATTTTTTGATGTTCATTACGTTATTTTTGTTGTCTGGTTGTAGTTCACCTTATCGGGCATTGACAGGTGAAGTTACGTTTAATGGAAAACCGTTACCAGAAGGAAGTATTTCACTCGTTCCAGAAGAAAAAAATGGTGCCGGAGCCGTTGCAATCATTAAAGATGGTCGGTTTTCAATTACACAAAAATACGGTGTTCAAAGTGGTCGTTATTCAGTAACCATTCTTTCCGAACAAACAACCGTTCCCAAAGAAGGTGGTGATTCCAGTATGAGACAAACTATTTCGCTTTTTCCCGCTTATACATTTGAATACACGTTTCCCGATGATGAAAAAGATTATCACATGATAATTGATGTTCCGACCTCTCAATAAGGAAAATAGTAAATATTTCAGTAGTTTGTGATAATTCAAAAGGTAGTCAATGTTTCGCCTGAAACATTGGTCGGTGTACTCGCCGACTTGACCCTGTTTTCGGACGGAAAGAAAAACAAGATCAACCGTTGCGATGTTTCGGGCGAAATGTTGGGTAAATTAGACACCGCAAGGGGTCAGATTTATAGAATAAACGGGATTTTATCAAAATTCCGGCGGTTAAAACCTCCGGCTATATTGGAAATTGCCCCTTTGGGCATTCCAATTTGGGGCATTTCCAAAATAGCGGCGGGTTTTAACCCGCCGGACTTAATTAAAACCAGAGAATGAGACGTCCGTTGAGCATGTCCGGTAAGCGGCGGCGTACAGTTGTGTCAATCTCAACATCAAGATAACGCGTACTAAAATGTGACGCAATAACCGCCGTGTTTTGGAATAAGTGTTGACGTTCAACAACATCGTCAAGATGAATATGACCGTATTTGTGAATCCGTTCACCACGATGACGTTTGGCAACAAATGAAAGTTCCATAATCAAAATATCCGCCTGAAACATAACCGGATTTTCATCCAACGTCTGAATCCGGCTGTCACCAAGATACGCCACCTTCGGAAGACGAATCTCCCGCGAAACCTCAACCCCCGAAATCGCTAAATTACGAATCGCCGACTCGTCCAACGAACAATATTCATCCTTCAAACGCTTGCGACGCTCCCAAACAATATAACCAACAGAAGGAATCGTGTGATACGTTTTCACAACAGAAACAACCAAACCATTCGATAAAAGCATTTCGTCTCCCGGCACCACCCCGTTGAGACGACAAGGAAGTGAACCATGATCCAACCGCGAAAAAATACTCAAAAGTTGACGAACCGTCGTTACCGATTCCTCCGGCAAAAAAATTGTGGGCGGTTCCATTTTCATCATTCGGCGCCGAGCAACATACGCCGGAAGCGCCAATAAATGATCCATGTGCGTGTGCGAAACAAACCAATACGGCGTTCCCATAAATGACCACGGCTGAGAACCTAAATCAAACCCCAATTTCAGTTCAGGAATCCGCCAATATGTCTGCATCGCCGCACGCGAAAAGCCCTCCACCGTAAGTCCGCAAAATGTTTCCCGCCGTGACGGTTGGTCGTTGTAACGTTGCTCAAGTGTCTGATTCATGTTTGGTTCATATTTGTTTTTGCAGAGACATTCCCATTATTCTTTGCCGGTTGCCAACCAAGAAAATATCTCATTAAAATATTTTCTTTCGATTGCATGACGATAAAATGATTTTTACACACGTTCTTTGAATGCTTTAATCATTATCGGAATAACTTGTTTCAGATCGCCAACGATACCGTAATGAGCAATAGAGAATATCGGAGCCTCGCGGTCGGAATTGATGGCAATAATTTTTGCGGATTCTTCCATACCGGCACGGTGTTGAATAGCACCGCTGATTCCGCAAGCAATATAAAGAGCAGGACGAACAGTTGTTCCGGTTTGACCGATTTGATGTTCATGCCCGATAAATCCGCTGTCAACCGCCGCCCGACTTGCACCAACAGCCCCGCCGAATGTTTGGGCTAAATCGCAAATTAAATCGAAATTTTCCCGACTGCCCACTCCGGCTCCTCCGGCAACAATAACACGCGCCCCTTTCAAATTCAGTTTTCGTTTTTTAATTTCCCGCTTAATAACTTCAACCGCAAACAATGTTTGATCGGTTAAATTGATTGTTTCCCGAATGACATTGCCTTTTCGGTTTGGGTCGGACGGACGCATTGGCATCACACCTTCGCGCACGGTTGCCATTTGAGGGAACTGATCGTAATTAACAATTGTCGCAAGAATATTTCCGCCGAATGCCGGACGAATTTGAAGGAGCAGATTTTTGTGCACAACGCCGCTTTTTTCTGTTACATCGCTAATATCAAGATCGGTACAATCGGCAGTCATACCGCTTCGGGTTGTTGACGCAACTCGCGGAGCCAAATCACGCCCTTGATGAGTTGCCCCGTATAAAACAATTTGCGGACAATATTTTTTGATCAGTTCGACAAGAGCATGAGCGTAAGGATCGGTTCGGAAATCGGCAAGCGAAGAATCTTCAACAAGATAAACATGATCAACTCCGTAAGAAATAAGCGATTGGGCGAATTTTTCGATATTGTAACCGAGCAACACTGCACCAACCGGAACGCCGAGTTTGTCCGCTAATTGTCTTGCTTTACAACAGAGTTCCAGAGAAACTTCCTGAAGCGTACCGTCTTGAATTTCGGCGTAAACCCAAACTTCGCCTTGTGTATTGGGGGAAATCATATTTTAGTTTGTTGTAAGATGTTAAAAATGTAAGATGTTAAGAATGTAAGATGTTAGGAAAAATAATTTTCCGCCCATTATAACATGATCGCCTTCGGGAGCAAGAATCCCCATGAGAGTGGATAGTTGATAGTGGATAGTGGATAGTTTCGCAATGCGGAATTACAAACATTTTGATAATAATTCCGCATTTTATAAAATGAGTAATTTGAGCAATTTATTTGTGTTGCATAAGATTTACCTTGTTGTTAAAAACAAATAAAAACTCGCTTGTGAATTGTTCGATGTAAGATGATAACAATGAGAGTATGTTCTTCTCATTGCGCTGAGTTTGTATGTTGAGCAAATCATGTGTTGTTCAAATTTGACGGAACAATCAACATAATTATTGTCTCGTTAAAACACATTCGTTAAACACATATTTAAGGAAAAACAAATGAAAAAGAATTTATTGGGATGTTTTGGCGTTATTGCAACGCTTGTGGTGTTGCAATTTACCCAGACGGAAACTCATGCGGGTTTGTTCGACAACATCAAACCGTGTGACGAAGTCGGCGAATGCAATCCATGCGACAATGTATGTGATGATGTTGCCGTAACTGATTGTGATCCGTGCGGCGAAATTGATGTTTGCAATAAGAAAAAATCAAAATGGTTTGTTACCGGTTATTTGGAAGCAGGTTTTTTTGCCAATGAATACGGTCAAAAAAATGTTTATGCTCCCAAAGAGGCTGGTTTTAGCCACAACACTCACGACACTGTTAAGTATGGTAACGGATACGATACTTTGGAAGGAAGGTGGAGAGACTGGAATCTAACTCCTAAAAAACCTTTGCAAAATGTAAGTAATACCGGCGGACAACTCAATCAGTTGTACATTTCATTGGGAAAATCGGTTGATGGACGTTATGGTTGGGATTTGGGCGGCACGGTTGATTTTACGTTTGGTACGGATGCCGAAATGGTTCAATCTGCCGGTTTGGAATATGATGCGGGACATGGACCGGATTCATGGGGAACCGGCGATTATTATTCCGCATTTGCCCAAGCGTATTTTGAAGCCGCTTACAAAAAATGGAACTTCAAAGCCGGTAAATTTTATCTTCCGTTTGGAAGTAATGAATATGAATCGACGCAACGGTTCTTTTACTCGTTGCCGAATACATTTGAAGTTGTTCCTGAAACAGCAGGCGGTGCTTTGGCAAATTACACCGTCAATGATAGACTCAGCATTTCCGCCGGTTGGATTCAACCCAATCAGTTCGGCGAATCCGCACACGACAACGCTTTCTTGGGCGGTATCAATTTTCAGGCGACCAAAAAATTGAATCTACATTATGTGTTTGCAATCGGCAAAGATACCGCTAGTGATATTATCAAAATTAATAAAGGTACTGAGACACAAATGATTAGAAACAACGCTAATTATTTTATCAATTCTTTTGTTGCAACCTACCAATTCAACAAAAAATGGAAGTACACTTTTGATTGGTCGCTGAAAAATTTCAATAATGAACATGAAAGCAGTACTCTTTATTGGGAGGATCTAGGATCTTTCGGTGACGAAATAGTGCGGATAATGAATTATGGCATCAATAATGAATTGATTTACCGATACAATTCGAAATGGGCGTTTGGAGTTCGTGCCTGTTGGGGTCATAGTGGTTACTCGTACCACGATCAAGATCCGACTTTTGGCGGCGATTATTTTTTCTGGACTTATCAGAACAGATATTCGTTTTCGCTTGGGGCAAACTGGACGCCAACGAAATGGTTGATCGTGAAACCGGAACTTCGTTACGATGTATATGATCTGACGAGATGGGATTGTACGGCAGATTATCACCCTACCGAACCCGGACATTGGGGGCGGGGAAGTCGTCAGGATAAACCGTTTAATAACGGGAAAAACAAAGATCAATTTGCCGGTGGTGTTTCAGCGATTGTGAAGTTTTGATCAGTCGGTTGTAATATTTTTGTAATAATTATTCAGTTTCCGTATTCAGTAGAATGTGGAAACTGAATAATTATTGTTTTGTTAAGATACTTTCGTTAAACATGTAAAGGAAAACAAATGAAAAAGAATTTATTGGGATGTTTTGGTGTTATTGCAATGCTTGTCGTGTTGCAATTTACCCAGACGGAAACTCATGCGGGTTTGTTCGACAACATCAAACCGTGTGATGAAGTCAGTGAATGCAATCTCGGTGAATGTAATCCATGCGATAATCTATGCGATGATATTGCCGTAACAGATTGCGACCCGTGCGGCGAAATTGACGCCTGCAACAAGAAAAAATCAAAATGGTTTGTTACCGGTTATTTGGAGGCAGGATTTTTTGCAAACGAATACGGCGCAAAAGGTTTGTACAATTATAATGTTGCCACTCGCCCGCGCCGTCATTTTAACCCTGACAGCGGCAACACTAAATATTTGCAAAATCTTGATAAAACCGGCGGTCAGTTAAATCAACTTTACATTTCGGCAGGAAAGTCTGTTGATGGTAAACATGGGTTGGACATTGGCGGAACGGTTGATTTCACTTTTGGTACTGACGCAAGATTTGCTCAATCAGCCGGTTTGGAATATAACGCGGGACATGGGCTGGATTCATGGGGAACGGGCGATTATTATTCCGCATTTGCCCAAGCGTATTTTGAAGCCGCTTACAAGAAATGGAACGTTAAAATTGGTAAAGTTGCGACCCCGTTTGGCAGCAATGGTTACAAATCAACAGAACGTTTCTTTTACTCATTGTCGGATACATTTGCAATGGGTCCGGCAACGGCGTTAGCGGCTTATGCCACGTACACGGTCAATGACAAATTGTCGGTTTATGCCGGTTGGGCGCAACCCGATCAGTTCGGAGAAACCAGCAACGATAATGCTTTGCTGGCAGGTTTTAACTGGCAAGTCGGAAAAAGATTGCATGTTGCCTATGCTTTGGCTGTCGGCGAAAATGATCGATATAAAGCCGCAACTAATTTTTACAACGAATATTTCGTTCAGTCATTGGTTGCCACTTATAAAATCAATCGTAAATGGACTTACATTTTCGATTGGAGTTTATACAACACCAATGATAAAAATGATATTGCCAAAACGCAAAATAATTCCGGTATTTACGGAATCAACACGGAATTGATTTATCAGTACAATTCCAAATGGGCGTTTGGTTTTAGAGCCGGTTGGGGAAAAGACATAAACAATTATTTGAATGCCAATCCGAACTCTATTTTATCTACCGACAACAAATACCTATTTTCGCTTGGTGCTAATTGGACGCCGCGTCAATGGTTGACGATTAAGTCTGAACTGCGGTACGATAAATTCGAAGACGCTACTGCATTCAATAATCTTGATGATGTCGGTAATTGGCGTGCTGACGGAGGTAAGACGGATCAATTTTCCGGCGGTGTTTCAGCGATTGTGAAGTTTTGATCGGTCGGTTGTGATATTTTCGTAGTTAATTCAGTTTCAATATTTCAGAAGAACATTATCTGTTATGCCGGAACTCAAAAAGCAGGTAATGTTTTGCCTAAAACATTAGTCGGTGTATCGCCGACTAATGTCATTTAAGGGCGTTTTATAATTCAATGAAGGACATCCCATTTCTGTTTTGGGATGTCCTTTTTTCAATTTGGAAATTTTTCAAAACGTGAATAATCGTCCATTTTGTAATCGTTCTAGTAACGTAAAATGATGTGTTTCTTGCGTCCCGAAAGGGTAATATATGATGCTTGATAGTTCAATCACAAAAATCACAA
>JAISNF010000051.1 GCA_031276415.1 Planctomycetaceae bacterium | reverse complement strand
ACCAACTGCAAAAAAACCAATAGTTGCCGCTTCCGGTCTGACGGACATCCGAGGGAATTTTTCGCTTGAAACAATTGAATCCCCAAGACGTAAAGGTGCTGTTGCTGGTGAATATCAAGTCAAATTTTTTTGGCGTGATCCCGCGTTTGATGAAACAAAAAATAAACCGGCTCCCTATCAAATTCCTACTAAATATCAACAAGAAGGAATTATCTTTGTCGTTCCAAACGAGGGAAAAACCGATATTGTGTTTGATCTCGTTCCGTAACATTTTTATATTCTAACTTTACTTTTTTTCTGAAAGGAAATTCTATGAGAAAGATTTTTTTGTGTATGGTGTTATTTGTTTTTGGTACGTTATTAATAGCGGCGGGGCAGGAATCTGAAACGCAGTTGGAACGGATTAAGTACAATAATACAGGATTGGTTGTTGATCTTGGTGTTGGACTTTGGGCGTGGCCTGTTCCAATAGATGTCAACGGCGATGGTTTCACCGATTTAATAGTTTCCTGCGAGTGCAAACCTTACAACGGAACATATATTTTTGAACACCCGGGTACGCCAGACAAAATGCCGGTGTTCAAAAAAGCACGGCGAATCAGCGATGGGAAAATTAATGTTCAGGTTAGTTACGTTAATGGGAGACCACACGTACTCACTCCGGCAAATGAATATCCCGACTTTGTCAAAACCGGTACGGAAAAACCTGTGAAATTGCCACTTCCAGAAAATGTTCATCCGAAAAAAATTCGCGGTAATATGTGGAAATACGTTGATTATAACGGCGACGGTAAAATCGATATTTTAGTCGGTATTGATGATTGGACTGATTACGGTTGGGATAACGCTTATGATGAACACGGAAATTGGAAAAATGATCAAACACATGGTTATCTTTACGTTGCAGAAAATACCGGAACCAATGAACAACCTGTTTACGTAACACCATTTCTGTTAAAAGATACGGAAGGAAAAAATATTGAAACTTACGGTTGGCCTTGTCCCAATATGCTTGATTGGGACGGTGACGGCGATCTTGATATTTTGTGCGGCGAATTTAAGGACAGTTTTACCTATTTTGAAAATATTGGAACACGAATTGAACCCCAATACGCCAAAGGTTTCAAATTAACGTTGCAAAATAATTTGCCGCTTGTGATGGATATGGGCATGATTACGCCGGTTGCTTTTGATTGGGACAATGACGGCGATTTCGATTTGATTTGCGGTGATGAAGACGGACGAGTCGCTTTCATTGAAAATACCGGAAAATTCAAGGACAATCGCCCTGTTTTTTTGGAACCAAAATATTTCAAACAAGAAGCCGATGAATTAAAATGCGGTGCTCTTGTAACACCTTGTGCTTTTGATTGGGACAATGACGGCGACGACGATTTGATTTGTGGTAACGCTTCCGGTTACATCGAATTTATTGAAAATTTAAGCGGTTGCGGTGTTGATCCGCCAAAGTGGAATGCTCCGAAAAGACTTGAAGCGGACGGCAAGATTTTTCGTATCATGGCAGGTAAAAACGGTTCGATTCAAGGTCCCGTCGAAGCAAAATGGGGTTACACCACTTTGACGGTTGCCGATTGGGACGGCGATGATTTACCGGATATTATGGCAAATTCTATTTGGGGCAAAGTCATCTGGTTCCGAAATATTGGCACAAAAACATCGCCGAAACTTGCCGCCGCACAACCGGTTGAAGTTGAATGGGAAGGCGAACAACCCAAACTGTCTTACGGTTGGTTGCGACCCGAAGGCAAAGGTTTGTTGACACAATGGCGAACAACTCCGGTTATGTTCGATTGGAACAAAGACGGATTGATCGATTTGTTGATGCTCGATCATGAAGGATTCCTCGCTTTTTTTGAACGAAAAAAGGTTGATAACAAACTGATTCTTCTGCCGCCGAAGCGATTTTTTGTTGCCGAAAACGGTAAACCACTTCAATTAAACCCTAGAAAATCAGGAGGCAGCGGACGCCGAAAAATTTGTTTCACAGATTATGACGGTGATGGAGCGGTTGATTTTTTAGTTAATTCATCCAACGCCGATTTGTTCCGGCAAATAAAGTACGAAAATGGAATTGGGATATTCAAAAATACGGGACTGGTTGACCGCCGCAATATTAGCGGTCACAGTACCAGTCCAACTGTTGTCGATTTTGACAACAATAATATTCCCGACTTATTAATTGGAGCCGAAGACGGATTTTTTTATTACAAAAAGAATCCGCGAAGTTACAGAACGGAAAATATGAAATAAGGCAATATTTGTAACTGCCTGTTTTTTTTATTACAAAAAAAGAATTATCTGCGTCATCTGCGGATAATTCTTTACTTTCGTATATTTTGTGATTACGAAAAATAATCAGTTACTTTTTATGTCGGTTATTGTTCATTTTGATAAGACGGTCTCATATTATTTATTACGATTTATTACGGAAATTTTTGAATTTTCTCCAGATAGGTCTTAGGATATTTTCGATGAATAATGTTTTATAAAAGGAAATTCCGTAACGGCGAAAAATAACTATTGTTTGCGTTTGCCGTAAATGCTCTGTCCAATGCGTTTTGTAATCCTCCAATCCGCGCAAAAAATCAAATTCCCGAATACCTTCCTCAATCAATCGCATCAAAATAAAATGTATAACAATATTGCCGGCACGTCCGGGCAAGTCTGGATCAAAACCTGTTAAATAATCATAAAATTTGTTCGCATAAATAAAACCTAATTTGAACGCCGCCGGTTTGTTGCCGTAATAAAGCACGAAAATTCGAAACTCTTTACGCGGAAGAAGTTCAATTATTAAATCATAAACCAAGCCCGCAAAATCTTCACGCGCCAGCGGCGGCAATGTTTTCTGTTTCAACGCCGCAATTCCAAGACGCCGTAATTCCGAAAACCACCGATCAATCTCCGAAATCTCCGGCTCCACAAGATGAGCATGATATTCTTCAATTGCCTTTTTCAGTTCCTTGCGTTTTTTGTACCGATTATTTTGCCCGCGCGTCATCAAATAGGCTTCATACGATTCCGGTAACGGAATATGATAACGCCCTTCTCCGGCACGTTCCCAAGTTGGTAATTGTTGTTTAAGAATTTCGACAAAATACGAAGTTCCTGTGTCTTCAACAGCGTAATCTTCAAAATAAAATTGCGTCCAGTTTTTTTGACAAATAAGAAATTGCGACAATTTTTGTACCACTTGTTCCAGATATTCCGTTTTTGTAACAAGACCGAGATATTCGGGACAGGTTACTCCGTCAAAACCGAGAAATTTTAATGTTCCGTTTCGCTCACGAAACAACGGCAATCCGCCGATCAATTGTCCTTGATTGCGAACAATTAAAACGTGAAATGTTCCGAGTTTACACCCAAACCATTTCCACCACGCAAGCAACCATTCCGCACGAAGAAACGCATTGGGATAAATACAACAATCCGTCAACGTGTTCCATTCTGCACGAATTTGTTCAAATTCTTCGGGTGATTTTAATATTTGTATTTCAAAATTCATAATTGTTGTAAATATTCACTTTTCGTAATATTTGAAACGAAATAAAGTAAACCGTTTGTCGTCTCTTCATAATTATTCAGACAGTTCGTCAAATTTTGAAACAATTTCCGGTGATTCTTTTAATTCGTAGAGTAATGAGGCGAGATTCTCTTTTATGTATCTTAAATCTAATTTTCCTTTTTGGCGTAACAAAATTGATTTGACATCCAGCCAATCTTTATCACGATTGGCAAACGCCTTCAAAATAATCAAATCTTCCGCCGAACAAGTCCGTAAAACATAATCCGTTTCAAATTCGTACAGCGAAGATCGTTTTATCATTTGCTGCTCAAATGGTAATCCGCCCAATGAAATATCAATCCCTATACCATTCGAAGCAAATAACAGTAACACTCTGTTGTTCATTGCGAATTGTAATGCGTCAGTGATTCGCGATTGAAAATGATTAAGCATTGTACTAATATATTTTTCATCGTCGATAAACATCGTCAACAATGTACTGTCAACATCAATCGTAGTTCGCAATTCGCCCCAACGCATCACCGCCAACCCGCCGATAAATGTAAAATCCCATTTATGTAACTCGAAAAAATCCTGCGTTTCGAGAGCCGCCTGTAACAGATAATTATTACTATTATTATTGTTGTTATTATTGAACATCATTATTTGTTTTGTTAATTCTTGCCTTAGCGAAGCGGCGTTGTTGTTCGACGAGACCGGATGTTTGGCGCGGTTCGGAGCGTTCAATGCACCAGTCACACATTGACATAACTTTTCGGATGGCTTCTTTCTGTTTCCCTTGTTGATCCATTAATTGTAACTCTTTGGCTCTGATCTCTTCAAGTATCGGAGCAACACGTTTCCAGTTTTCAAACCATTCTTTGGGTGTAAGTGTTGACATTGTTATCCTCGCCTTTAATTTTGTAACTTTCTGTAACTTTCTGTTTTGTCCAATCACGATAAAAATAATGAAACATTCCGCAGACCGGAAATTAAAGCACGAAACGAATGAAGCGAATGTTCTCGGTGAATACAAATCCGATGAATCCGCATGGCATCCAACACCGGTGGATTACGGCGTTCCTGTAACGTAAACGCTAAACGAAAACCAATTTGCCTCGCCACTTCAACAACCCGATCAGAAAAATCATACTCCGAACCAAACGGATACGCAAGAACAAGACACTCCGTACCAAGTTCACGCTCAAGACATCTTTTAGATTCCAAAAGTTCCCGATTCAACTCCGCTTGATCAAGACCTGAAAGAACCGGATGCGAAAATGTGTGTGCGCCAATCTCTATTCCTTGCCCATAAAATAAACGAAGTTCGTCCCAGTCCAAAAATTCGTACAGTTCCCGTTTCCATGAAGGCGTTAAATCAATCGTAACACGTTTTCGTAACTTTTGCAACAAAATATCACGCTCTTCGGCAGGAAAACGTTTGATACGATTAAGCAATTCAAGTGCTAATTTTGTTCGCTGAGGAGATTCGGGCGGCGGCAATAAATATGTTTTCCCTCCAATTTCAATTTCAGAATCCGGCAAAACCGCAAGCCGCTCATGAAGTTCCAATGCCCATATTAGTTGATTATGAGTTGCTATCAAATTGGTCGTAACAAAAATCGTTGCAGGAATTTCGTATTGGGCAAGTAACGGTGCGGCAATGGTTAAATTGTTTTTGTAACCGTCGTCAAAAGAAACATGAACCGCCCGATCCGGCAACGGAATATCATTCTCAATAGCGTTGCGAATTTGAGATAATGAAACAGGATTCCAATGTTTCCGCAATTCTTTGAGTTGTTCGTTAAATTGTGTAACTGTTACAGCGATTCGCGTTCGGGCGTCATTTTGCGGGCTGTTGTCCGAAACAACACCGTGATAACAAAGTCCCAGCAAACACCGGCGCGTCCGAAACCGCGACAAACAGTTCAAACCCAAAACGTCCGCTCCACAAAGTAATATCTGTTTCAAATTCATGGTAAGTCGGGGGAACAAAGAAACAGTTCAATAAAGTTGCTTTCAAAATCGTATCGTTTTTTTCCGAATCTCGTTTTGTATTCTGCGTGATTGTAAAGCCAACGGCGTATGTTTTCATCCGGCTCATAACGGTTGAAAACAATCGGAATCCAAAATCGTACAGAATTGTTTTGATTCTGTTCGAGTAATTCCTGTAATGTCGTTTCGTTTATTTCACGAAGCAGGATTTTAGGTTCCAAATCGGGAATGTAACGATTAGCCGCTAATGGAAAACACACAATTTGGTCATTAGGTTGCCAATGTTCACGAATATATTGATACGTAGCCCGCCAATCATAACGACCTCCGTCTTGATAATAACTGGCAAGTTTTGGAACATTGGAAAACAGAACAAAAATTATCCAAACACAACAAAGAGTTCGGCGATACGGAATTTTCGATTGAATAATCAGCCTGCCAAGCCAATCAATAAACAATGCTAAAATCACAAGAAAGGGAAACGAAAAAAGAAAACGATAATGTACAAGATAAGCAATTTTCAACGGAAGAAGGAAAATTGCCGCTCCGCATAATATCGTAATAACACACCAATATCCGTAACCGGATTTTTTGAAATGAAACAAAACAAATAACCACGCCGGTACACAAAGCATGAAAAATGACCAACCAAGACCAAACGCCATTCCAAATACCGCATGAATTGAGGAAACAGTTGTAGTTGGGAAATTATTCCACGATTGGGCAAGCGGCAAAATGTGTACAAAAGCAATCACCAGTAAAATTAAAGACCAAAATCCCAAAATCCAAATAATTTTGCACGATAAAATATTTTGCCATGAAATGTTTTTCCATAAAATATTGTGCCATAAAATATTTTGTTTTGAGATATTTTTTCCAGAGTTTTTTTCAGCGTTTTTTTCAGAAATATTGTTGCGGTTTATTTGTTCTGTTCCTAAACAACCGGCAAGCAAACCGATGAGGAGAAATCCCCAAATCAGTCCCGTGAGAGAATGACTCAACACCATGAGAATTGACATCGGACCCAACAAAATTGCGGCAACAACAGAACGTTTAACCGTAACATATCCGCCTAAAAGCAAAACAACAGAAAGACAAAAAAATGTTTGACTATAAAACCGGTTATTCTGACTGTGCAAAATGTGATCGGGAAAAAGGAGAATCAAAACGGCAAGAATCAAACTCGCCGAACCGCCAAACAAAGGATAAGCCAACAAAAACACGGTTCCAACACAAAATGATCCAATAATCGCCGGTAAAACCCGTGACCCAAATTCGTCATCACCAAACAAACGATAATCCAACCAATGAACATAATAAGCCGCAATAATCATTGGCGGCAAACGTGAAAATTGCGATTTTTGAGGATCAAATTGCGAATTTTTGAACATATACGATGGAATCGGTTGCTTCTCAAAAAAGTACCGTGTTTCCATTGTTGTATAATTTTCATCGAATCCGTGTGACCATGTTCCGAGATGGTAAAATCGTAACATTGCCGCCAAAACAACAAGTATTACAAACAAAATAAATCGGAAAAAACGATTAGAAAAATAGTTTGTTTCAATAGATGTTTCAATAGAATTTGCCATAATATCGTTGTAAAAAATAAACAATCTAATACACAAATAATGTTGCTCTTATTTTGTTTTGCAATTATTTTGTAGATTTTTAATAAATGTAACTTCTAATAACCGTTTTTTTATTTAAGCACAGATTATTTAACCACAGAGAAGAAAAATTTAATTTTAAAAGTTATTTTAGATCAAAAACCAATTATCATATTAAATAACGTTTTGATTCCAATTAAAAATTTCCTCAGTGTTCTCAGTGTCCTCTTGTGGTTAATAAATGGTTAATAAAAATAAATTTGTGGTTTTTAGGATTTCCTAAAAATTTCACGAATAATGAATTTATACCAATTTTGTAGTCAAAATCAAGTAATGACCGGAAATTTATTACGATCCTATAATTACAACAGATGCCTGCGTCCATACATCATTGACGTTTGCGTCAACACACCATTGACACCGCCGTCAATGTTTTTAAAATAGTCAATGTTTTGTTACAACAGTTGAACTCGTATTCAATTCCATTCGGTTTATTCAACATTTTACCAAATTGAAATTTATGTCTTTGTTATCTTTTCGTACACGTTTGATGGTTGCGGCGGACTGGGATGAAGTTGCCCGATTGATTCACCAATCGCTCAATGTTTGGTATGAAAAAAACAGAGGATTCAAACTTGTATCGGGAAGTTGGGAAACGATGCGGGTATTCCCGCGTGTTTATGAATCACTTGATCCGAACTGTTGTGTTCTCGTTGAAGAAACGAACAGCAATCGTATTGCGGGTTCCTGTTTTTTCCATCCGCGACCGCGTCATGTTTCCTTAGGAATCTTGAATACTCATCCCGATTTTTTCGGTAACGGTGTTGCGTCTTTGTTATTGCGATACGTTATTGATTTTGCGGAACAACAAAATAAACCGCTCCGTCTTGTTTCCGGCGCAACCAATGTTGATTCGTTTTCACTTTACAATAAAGCCGGATTTGTTCCAACATGTTTTTATCAGGACATGATCTTTTCTGTTCCGGTAAATGGTTTTGCGGTGGACATTCCGTCGGGAATGGAGATCCGTGACGCCGCAGAATCTGATATTCCGGCAATAGTTCGTCTTGAGTTGGAACTTACCGGAATTGAACGTGAACAGGATTATCGTTATTTTTTGAAAAACAAAGACGGAATCTGGCATGTTTCTGTGTTGTTTGGTTCTTCCGGTCAACTCGACGGGGTTCTTGTTTCGGTAAATGATCCGGGAAGTAATATGCTTGGTCCTGGTGTGGTGCGGACGGAAGAACAGGGAATTGAGTTAATTCGTTTTGAATTAAACAAACACCGCGGTTATTCACCGGTTGGGCTTATTCCTTCCCGTTGCCGTACACTTGTGAACGCAATGTATGCGCTGGGGGCAAAGAATTGTGATCTGCATATTTCGCAGGTTCGCGGCACCGAATTTCCGCAAACAGGAATCGCCTTTCCAACTTTCATGCCGGAAACAGGTTGAAAAATAAGGACTAACCATTTTTTCATTTAACCACTGAGAATACAGAATTCACAGAGTTATGAAGACGCAGCATGACCTTTTTTTCAATCACTATTTCCATATTTTCATAATTGTATTTCCTCAAAATGTAAAAGAATCAGGAGATTTCCAATGGACATTCCAATTTTTGACGACTTATTTCGATGGGCTGACCAACTTGTTGTCGTAATGAAAGAAAGACGGCAGGAAGGTATTGTCACACAAATCGCCGAAGCGAAAACGCAACTTGCTGCAAATACATTTACGCTTGCTGTACTTGGTAAAGCCAAACGCGGCAAGTCCACACTTATTAACGCTCTACTCGGTCGCACGGACGATACACTTGCGCCGGTTGATAAACTGCCTGCATCTTCGGCGATTACCCGTTTTCGATACGGTACGGAAAAAGCGGCGATTGCGTTTCGAGATGGACACAGCGAAGTAATAACTTACGCACAGATTCGGGATTACGTAACGGAAGAATTCAATCCGAACAACGTTAAAGATGTTGCCCTTGTAGAAGTCAGCGGGACATTTCCGAAACTCCCGCCGCAAGTAGAACTCGTAGATACTCCTGGTGCGGCATCGGTTCATACATATCACGATGAACTTCTGCACGCTTTCATTCCGCAGGCGGATGCGGTGATTTTTATCGTTACCGCACGTATGCCGCTTGACCAAGATGAAATGGAACTTCTGCGGGAAGTGAAAAAGGCGGACATCAACAAAATATTTCCTAGTGTTCGGAGACTGGTTGTTAATTTAAGTAGATAGGGGTAGCATTAACAGGGGAGTTATGGTATGATTTTTGTGTTGTTTTTGTTTTTCTCAACTAATAGTTCACTTTTTCACGGAGGCTTTTCCATGACTAGCGTTATTAACGATGGCACCCTTTCCGTTGATTGTCAAGCCGAAGTGTCCGATGGTGTTCTTCGTTACACCGGCACTTTCACACGTGTAGTTTCTCTTGTTGCCGGTCAGAATGATCTCGATTTTATTATCGACGATATAGAGCGAATTAACCAAGAAATTAAGCGTAACGTTTCCGTTTTAGCACTGGAAGCGGCTGACCGTAACCTCGCCGAAATCACACAAAAAACGGCAGACCTTCGTAAACATGGTTCTCGTCCCTTTACGATAAACACAAAATTTGGTCGTATTACTATCAAGCG
>JAISNF010000003.1 GCA_031276415.1 Planctomycetaceae bacterium | reverse complement strand
CAGTAATTTTTTACACGGAAAATCCGTTGGTCTGTAGAATATTACAGTTCGCCGAAACGATTTGTATAACAGTTGACGTACTCGAATTTTTTAATACCCGAACAAAAATTCGGGCAATTTATTTTTTAAAACGTAATTTGGTCTCCAAAATTTAAAATAAAAATTCAGAAATTAATTTGTTCGTAATTATCATGACCCGTTAAATCTGTCAACACCAAAACAAAAACTTTTTTTTTTTTTCGTCTGGTTTGTTGTTTCGTATTCTCAAAAAAAATTATCTGTGACCATCTGCGAAATCTGCGGACAATTCGTATTCAGTGGTTAAGAAAAAAAACCGGTTACCATAAAAGTTGTTTGGCGTTTTGGGTTGTTGTTTCGGCAATTTCTTTGAGAGTCACACCGCGCAGTTCGGCAAGACGATGAGCAACCAAAACCGCTAATGTCGGTTCATTGCGTTTGAGTTTACCACGAAATGGATGAGGCGGCATGTAAGGTGAATCTGTTTCAATAAGCAACCGGTCGGCAGGTACAATTTTTGCAGATTCCCACAAGGGCGAAAATTTAGCGTTTCGATAAGTTACCGATCCCGCAAAACTAAGATAAAAACCAAGATCAATACACTCCATCGCCTGTTCCGGCTCACCACTAAATGCGTGAATAATTCCAGTAAGTTTTTTTTCCTGAACCGCCCGACGAAGAATCGGAAGCATGTCGTTCCAGGCATCACGGCAATGAATTTGAATCGGTTTTGCAGTTTGTACCGCCAGATCAATATGTTGTCGCAATGCGGCAATTTGTTGCTCTATCGGCGTGTAATCCCAATGCCGATCAAGACCTGTTTCGCCAATCGCAACAACTAAATCATTATGAGCCAATTCCGTAACTGTTTTCCAGTCGTTTTCTGTTGCATTAACTACGTAATTGGGATGAATCGCCGCCGCCGCACGAAAAAACGGCAAACGTTTTGCTAATTCGGCGCAACGAAAACTCGATTGAGCGTCAATGCCCGGTAATAAAACACCAGTCATTTCAATCGGCTGCTCTAAAAGTTCGTCAAGAACAACAGGCAATGTTCCCGATTCAAGACGTTGAATAACTGTATCAAAATCATTTGAAAACGGCTCCAGATCAAGATGAGCATGTGTATCAAATATCGGAATCATCAGAATAGGAACTCCTGTTATTTTCTTGATTATTGCATCAAATTATGTAAAACAAATATTCGCCGCAAATTTTAACGGGACGAAATCAACATCAGAATAATACCGAGAAATGTTGTAAACGACAAAATTTTGTGAGCGGTTATTGATTTTCGCAACGATGTTTTCCGCACGAAAAAAAACAGCAACACGAAAAGAATGAACACCGGCACACCAAGAAAATTTAAGTACAACCCAATCAATATTCCCGAAATAATCCATGAAATTATGTTCGGATTATTGGACACAATTTTTTTGGCAAAGAAAAACGCAACGGCAAAACATAATATTGTATTGATTATTACAATAACCAATTCTATAAATTCATTGCTTATTTCAAAATAATGTATCAGATTAACAAATAATGGAACAGAAAAAGAATGTTGAATAACATAAGTCATTACGGGCGCAGGAACCGCAATAGGAATGAAAAGCCGGCTGGGAATCGGTATTCCTTCCTGTTCGATAAATCCGGCAGTTGCAAGTGTAACAACAAGACCGGACAATGTTAATACCGTACAAATCGTTTTCATTATCGAAATATTTTCGTTTTGGAAAATAACCAGCAAAGAAATAATTCCAAAAACACAACCGCAAAACGCTTCGACAATCGGGTAACGAATACTGATCGGTTCTTTGCAATCGCGGCATTTTCCGCGTAACAGAATCCATCCGAATACCGGAACATTATCGTACCAACGAATCGGATGATTACATCGCGGACAATGTGACGGCGGATTGGAAAGACTTTTACCTCGCGGTAACCGGTAAATAACCACGTTCAAAAAACTCCCGATACACATTCCGAAAAACGTCAGCCATATCAGTAAACTGAACATTATAACCGGATCAGAATCAATCATGATTTTGTAACTATTGGCAAAGTTAGTACGGCAGAAGTCCTTGTAATGTCGTGCCGACGGGATCGGGAATTTTGTACTCAATTGTTTTTTGTTCGGATTTGCCGACACTGATATTGCCCAACGCCGGATCCCAAAGCCAAACCCATTGCCGTAACTCATCACGCGGCATAATAATCCGATGCAAAACATGGGTACGTTTTTGTTTAACGTAACCACCGGAACGATCTTCAAATTGCCAGATTTCGAAACGCAATGTCGCAGAATCTTTATCTAATGTCGTCTGCAAATCACGTAACAACATAACAAGAGCACGAATTTGTTTCGGTCTGAACTGACCTTTTTTGTAACTCCCGCCGATATAAAGCGGAACAACTTTATTTTCGTAATGTTTAGATTCGCGGATTGTTTTATCAACCCATTTTCGGCTTTCTTCATCTTTAACAGTTTCTTTTTTACCGTCGTTGTCCTGATCACATAAAACATCGGCGTCCGGCGGAAAAAATTCCTCGAAATCAAGCACCGGAGCGTAACGCCAACCTTCAAAACGTTGTTTGGCTCCGCCTTTGATAATAATTAAATCATAAATTCCCGGCAATAATGATTCAATAACCCATTTTCCGTTGCCTTTATTGGCGGCGCGAAAATCAGTCCAAGGTTCATTGATTTTTGGTGCTTCCGCCCGCTCTTTGGCAACCCGCGGCGAACCGTCCGCCTGTTTCGGTAAACCGTCCGCATCCCAACGATAAATCGCACCGACAAATGTAACATCATCATATTCGCCGCGTAATTGAATCGTTAATCCGCCGGCAACAAGATGGGAAACAAACGAAAATAAAACAAAAAACAAAATCGAAATAAAAATAATCAAATTTTTCATAACAATATCTCTCCTTGATTTTTAATTTTTCAAAAGGAAGTTTTTCAAAGGGAACACCGTTTGGAAAATGAATGAACGCCGTCAATAAGTTACAGGAATTGGTTATTGAGCAGCCCAATGCACCAGATTTCGTACTAAATTTTGAAATGCTTCCACTTCAAAATCTTTTTGATGTCCAAGTGCAGTAAAAGCAATACGTGTTTTACCGTACATGCGAGTCCATGTAAGCGGAACATTTTTTTGTTGCGAAGACGAAGCGGTTTGATAAATTGTTGCATCGTCCTTAACCGGATCAGTAAAATACAGCGAACCAACACTATGCCAACGTGCCGGTACAACATCTTTCAGAATGGGCGAATCAGATTGCGCCGTAACATTTTCAATATCACTGCCAATTTCATTTTTTCCGTGATCGTGATAATTTCCGCCGAGAACATCGTGATCAAATTCCGCCCAATTTTCACAATCTTTCGGCAAAACTTTTGCATTTGATTTAAAAGCATGACATGCTGTTCGCAACCCGACAACACCGCGACCGGAATTAACAAATTTTTTAACTTTGGCAAGTTGCTCTTTCGGCAACGCAAGACGACGAACATAAACAACAAGAACATCCGCTTTGTCCAACACCTCAATATTGGGAAAATTCGCCGTGCCTTGACCGTGCAAAATAACAACATCCCAGCCGTTTTCTTTGCCCAAACGTTGCATTAACGGCGGAAGAAGTTTGTCCGCATCGTAATGATCATCGCTCACCATGACCGCAACCAACGGTTTTTTCGTTTCCGTTTCCGGTGATTGAGCATAAAGCGGAACCGAAAAACATAATAACAACAAAAAAGTTCCAAAAGTTTCAAAAATAAATCGCATGGAAACACCTAAAATAATTGTGAAAGTTGATTGTGAAAAATAATTGTAAAGGTAAAAGATATTCTTTACTTTATTGGATTTGTCGGCTGTAAACAGATTACTATTTTTTGGGTTAGGTCAAATTTTCCAAATTTTCTTTCCAAATTTTCGTTAATTTTTTATTATTCACAAGGGGGGGCAATTTTTTGTAACTGTGTATTCTGCTTTTTAAATAAAGTTTTAGAAGTTCTCTTATGTCGGATTTACTTTGTCTGACGGAATGTTCGGTTTTATCGGAGAAACAGAATGTATAAATCGTAATTCCACTTTTTTTCTAAAATAACACACTTGGCTCATTCGCATTGGAGAATCGCTTTCTTTTGATTCGATAGGACGAAAGATAAGGAAAAATAAATCCTATTCAAGCAAATGGTATTTACCAATGAGAAAAAAAATGCGAAGGGAAATTTTTTATTGTTTTTTGATTGTGATAACTATATCGGTTATTACGGCAACGGACATTGTTTGCGCACAATACGCACAATATGAGCGCACTTATGGCGGTTATCCTTCGTCTCCCGATTCGATTCACAATTCGATTCCCAATTCGATTTATATTGCCAATCGCGAGATGATGCCTCAATCTGCGTTTTTTCCATCGCCAAACAATTTTAACAATTTTAACAATTTTAACAATCCTAACAATTCTATTGATAATTCCTACAAATCTCCGGCACCCGCAAATTTCAACACATCAAATCAAATAGCCGCCAATTCCGTAACTCCCGCTACGCCGTTCATTCCCGAAAAAAAAACCGATTCCGAAAATAATAAAGAACAAAACAAAACGAAACAAGAATCATCCATCAATAAAATTAAATCATATTTTACCTCTTTATTTTCTTCCTCCAAAACGGAAAAATCGTCCCAAAAATCCACCGATAAAGAATTACTCGAAAATATTGACGACGGTCAGGAAACAATTGAAGCGTTGAGGAAAGAACAAAATTATTCCATACCGGATTATGTTAATTCCGCAACACAATCTAACTCCGCCGCTGCGAAAAATCATTATAAACAAGGATTGGATTTTGAGGTTCAGGGTGATATTGCCGGAGCGATTCGCAGTTACAACGCATTTATTGCCGCTAACAAAAAACAAACGATCAATGGAACGCTTGCTGCTCCTTATCACCGGTTGGCGTTGATTGCCTGGAAACAATCGGAAATCCGTAATGCCGGTGTTTATTTTCGTTATGCGATGAAATATGCATTGGGCGGTAATGTTCCGATTATTGCCGGAGATTATGCGTTGTTCCTTATTGAGCAAAATAATCTGAAACAAGCCGAAGTGATTTTGCGAAATGCATTGATTCATTATCCTGAGAATAACCGGCTTCTTTATTATCTTGGTCGTTGTACGGCTCATCAGAACAAACCGATTGAGGCAATGCGGTATTTTTCGGCTTCGTTAGGTGAAGAGCGTGCGTATGAGGAATTGGTGTTTTTGTATCGTCAACGGGGCGAATTTGAAAGAGCGGAATTTTTGGACAACAAACGTAATGAATATCTTGCCAAACGCAATAAAATGATTCCGCAACAGGTTTTTGCGGCTCAACCTGCAACGAATATTCAGCGATCTGTTCCGGCGGCGATTCCGACAACTCCGCCGCCGATAATTCCCAATTCGCAAGGAATTTTGAGTCATGGAACGATGCGGGGAACAATGATGGGAGCAATGCCGGAAGTAATGCCGGCAACAGTTCAGGGAGCAATAGGAACATCTTTACCGGTTCCGACTTTTGATAATCCCAATAAACAAAATGTTCGGGGATTGACGAACACCAACAATCATGAAATATCATTACCTTATGGAACTCGGACGATACCGGAAGACACATGGCAACCGTTGGATACTTCATCGAATACATTGTCGAATCCACTGTCGAATCCATCGTTGAATCCATTACCGGTTCCGGTAACAGTTTCTCCGTTGCCGGTTTCAAAGGTTTTCCATTATTCTGAGGATCAAACAGTTCCGACGTATTATGAATTTCGGGGAGAACAGTATCCCCAAAATCTACAAAAAACAACACCCGCGAATACAAATGTTCTCCAAACATCCTTTGCACCGTAAATTTGTACCGCAAAAAAAGTTTGACAATAAAACGTAGAGAACATAGAAAAAAGTTGTCCGCAGATTATCGCAGATGATTTTTAAAATATAAAACAAAAAAATAATCTGCGATTATCTGTGTAATCTGCGGACAACTTTATTTTCTTTTGGCAAAAAAATATCCCCCGTTGACACAAAATAGGACTTTTGATATACTTTGACCCTAATTCGACCACAATGCGTAATTTCTTGCCGATTTGTTTCTCGGCAAACGTGTTGGCGGTTATTTCAAAAAACCTTTGTAAAAACCAAGGAGTTTAACAATGGAAAATTTAGTAAAATGTTTGGTTGTGTTTGTTGAAAATTTGTTGGTGAAGTTCCAAGAAATGTTAAACTTGGTAGATTGGGCAAAATGGATG
>JAISNF010000211.1 GCA_031276415.1 Planctomycetaceae bacterium | reverse complement strand
TCTCCACTCTCCACTATCAACTCTCAACTATAATCTCGCCCCATGCGGGGCTTTGTTTGGTGTGGTTGATACGTTTATCCGTAGGTTGCGCTTCGCTACACCTACGGTTCACACCCCTGCGGGGTTAAGATTGATTTTTTTCATTATGATAACTTGTTAAACATCTCCGTGAACGGTTACTAATATTTAATATTTAATATTTAATTACGAACAAATAATTCCGAAAGATATTTTGACTTTTCGTCAGCAAATTGAACATTTATTATTTTCCGAAGTTACACTGCCGGGGCAATATATTGGCGGTGAACTTGGGAGTATTGTTAAACCGAAAGATTCTGTGCGTGGTCGGTTTTGTTTTGCTTTTCCTGATGTTTACACAATTGGGATGAGTAATTACGGGCTGCAACTGCTTTATTCTCTAATGAATCGCCGGAATGATTGGGCATGTGAACGGGTTTTTACGCCGTATCCCGACATGGAACAATCGTTGCGAAAACACGGTTTGCCGCTTTATTCGCTGGAAACATTTTCACCGCTTTCGGAGTTTGATGTTCTTGGTTTTTCGTTGCAATACGAGATGTCATACACGAATGTTCTGACGATGCTTGATCTTGGCGGAGTGCCGCTTCACGGAGCAGAGCGGACAATGAATGATCCTTTGGTGATTGCGGGCGGACCGTCAGCGGTCAACCCGGAACCGATGAGTGAATTTATTGATCTTTTTACGATTGGTGACGGCGAAGAATCGCTTCCTGCGGTTTGTGATTTTTGGCTTGAAATGAAACAGATTCATTCGGATCGCCGTTCTGCGTTGCTTGAAACTGCCCGTCAATTTCCGTTTGCGGTTGTTCCGCAATTTTACACAGTCCGTTATGATTCCGACGGTCGGGCGTTAAAACCTGTGCCGAATGAATCGGGAGTTCCAGAAGTGGTTCGACCGGCGATTGTTGAAAACATTGAGGCGTTTGAGCCGCCGATTCTTCGTATTGTGCCGTTGGTTGAATGTGTTCAAGATCGTGTTGCGATTGAGATTATGCGGGGTTGTCCGGGTCGATGTAAATTTTGTGTCAGCACGGTGCAAAAACGTCCGATTCGGATGCGAAGTCCTGAATCAATTGCCCGAATTGCTTTGGAATCTTGTTTGGCGACCGGTTCGGACGAAGTGTCTTTGCTTTCACTTTCAACAAGCGATTATCCGAAATTTGAAGAACTCATGGAACTGCTTCGTGAAGTGCTGACGCCGTTGAATGTTTCTATTTCGGTGCCGAGTTTGCGGGTGAATCACCAACTCAGCAGTGTGATGCGGCAATTGACTACGGAACGGACATCCGGTTTAACTCTTGCTCCCGAAGCCGCCCGCGACGAAATGCGGCGGCGAATTGGCAAACCGATTACGAACGAAAATTTGCTTGCCGGTTGTGAATCTGCATTTTCCAACGGTTTTAATCGGGTGAAGATGTATTTTCTTTGTGGTTTACCGGAGGAGACGGAGGCGGATATTGACGGGATTATTGATTTATCTTTGGAGATTGGTCGGCTTGGCAAACGGATTCGCGGCAGAGTGCCGGTTATTACGGCAAACGTTTCGAATTTTGTACCGAAACCTCATTCAATATGGGAGCGTTTTGGGATGCAATCGCAGGGTTATTTTCTCAATGCGCATGCACGAATGGTTAATCGGGTACGTCGGACGGGGATTTCGCTCAAATATCACACATTGGAAACGAGTTTACTTGAAGCGTTAATTTGCCGGAGTGATCGGCGATTTTGTCGTGTTATTGAAAAGGCGTGGCGGTTGGGTGCGCGGCTTGATGCGTGGACGGATTATTTTCGCGGTGACTGCTGGGAGCAGGCAATTGCCGAAGAAAAAATCAATGTCCATCAAATTGTTCACGAAACAATTCCCGACAATAAGGAATTACCTTGGGAATACGTCCGATATTAACATTTGTCCGGCAGTTTAAAACCCGCCGCTATTTTTTGGTGTTGGAGGCAACATTTCGCCTGAAGGGTTTTCAGACACTGTTGCGATGGTTGAAGTTTGTGATGTTTAATTTCGGTTTCCGTCCGTAAATAAAGAATTATTCGCAGAAAATGTTGGTTTTTGGGCGTAAAGAATCGGCGGAATGCCTAAAAGTGTTACGCCAAAATCTTCAAATACAAAACGGCTCGGTCGTTCCAAAACAATTTGCCAGATTCCGGCAATGTTGTTGTTATTGTTATTATCGTTTCCGGTATTCCCGTCAACACGGATTTGGTCAAACTGAACCGTTTCGTTAATATTGTCCCTCGTCCAAACCGTTTGACCTGCCGGATTAACAACACTTGCTTTGACCGCTTCGTTTTCTGATCCCCGAATCCTAATTCCAAACTCCTTTGATTCCGCCGGTACAGAAAAATAAAAGCGGCAAGAACTCGCAATCAAATTAAGATATGGATTCGCCGGAAAAACAATCGGCTGATTACATTGAACAAGCCGCACCGCATGATTACCAACATCGGTTTGCAAAATATAAACGCCTGTTTCCGCAACTGAATTTGTTTTGTATTCAAAATTTTGTACGGATTCAACCGGAATCTTAAACTTTTCCGTTTTACCATTCGGCAACGTGAATGTTCCTGAACACGGAGCCAGTTCACTATTCCCAATCCGCCGGACTGCAAGCGTCAAACGAATAGGCGTTCCTTTCTCTGCGTAAATCCAAAACGTTCCCGATTTTCGCAACCAAATAACCGGTAAACGTGAATCCGGTAAACGTGAATCTGTTTCGGATAATTTTGTTTCTAATGGAACAAATAACGGAACAAAATCTTTCGTGTCCGGTTTGACACGCTGAATCGCCCGAAGATGATTGGGATAATTTTGCGTTAACCATGAATCGTTGATGGTCAGATTTTCTGTTTGATTATTCCGTTTGAGTTGTAATTGACCGGTAATCTGTTTCGGAAGCGTTGAAATATCCGTCAATTTGACAGGTAAACGTTTCTGATGATCGGTTATTTGAATTGTTCCCAAATCAATTCCTCCGAAATCATCCAACTCGTTTGTCCTAAAACGAATCGGAGCAGTTTCCGGCTCTTTTCCGCAGTGAACGATTTCCGTATTTTTCATTGTTACGGCAACACCTTTGGCGGATTTTTGCACAATTGCAATTCCACCGCTTTCACAGTTTTCAAAACGGCAATCAATCAATTCGCAATGTCCTTTAACTGTCAATTCCGGCGTATCATGTGTAATGAAATTAAAACCATAATGTTTTCCGCTCAGAACAACACATTGTTCCAACCGGACGGAAATTGGAATTGTTGATCGCAAAAGATTGCCCAGATAAAACTCAATACCGTCACCGAAATTATTTTCGATACGGCAACGCCGCATAATACAATCGGTTAATTGTTCATCAGGTCGGTTTGGTTCAAAATCAATACCGGCTGCCGGCGGTGTTCCCCAAGTATTTTTCAGAACACAATCTTCAATAAGCAACCGATCCGCACTAATAACACTAATTCCTTGCCGGTTGTTGTCGTCGCAAACGACTTTTTTAATCGTAACATTACGGCAGGGAACGCCTCTCGTCGCCACTCCAAGATAAATTCCGTCACCGCCGGAAGCAATAATAGAAAGATTTTCAATAACGACATTTTCGACACTTCGTAAGTTAATACCATGCCGCCATTCTGATTTTTTGTACGAATCGGAATGATAATCGGCTTTTCGCATTCGGAGAGTTGCGCCGTTACCGAGTCCGATGATTTTTACATTCTTTGCATTTGAAACGGCAAGAAGCGGCTCTCCCAATCCCTGAAAAAGACCTTTTTTAGCGAGCAGTTCGGTTCCTTCTTCGAAAACGAGTTCCAAATCGCTACGTAATAATAATGTACCGGTAATCCAAGACGCGGGTTGACGATCCACAATCAGACGAGGAACTTTCGAATCAATCGCCGTTTGAAGAAACGATGTTGAATCTTCCGCATCAAAACCCCACCATGAAACTTTTGCCTCTTTAAGAGTTCCGGCAACAACCTGAGCAACTTTTTCCGGTTGTGGTGCTGCGTTGAGATATTTAAAAGAGTTTTCTAAAACAAAAACAACACACACAAAAAATACAAATACAAATCGAAACATTTTGAACCTCATTTTGGGTTAGAGAATGATTTAACATAACATCGTAACTATTATAATCATAACCGATTACAGTTATAACCGCAACAAAGCCAATACTCAATTTTACATCAAAATACTTTGATAATACGACAGTTATTCGTCCGCTCAAATTTACTTTTTAAAACCACCAAGAACACAGAGAAGAAATGCGTCCGCAGATTACGCAGACGAGCGCAGATAATTTTTAAATATAAAACAAATTATCTGCGATCATCTGAGTCATCTGCGGACGGTTTTTCTCTGTGAACTCGGTGTTTTCTGTGGTTAAATAATCTGTGGTTAATAAAAAAAACTAATTATTAAGAAGTTCCCTTTAGTGATTTGGTTTTCTTTGAAAAGCAGGCTACGTTTCGCCGAAACAGTTGTAATTCCGCATTGCGAAACTCTCCACTCTCCACTCTCAACTAAATCTGACCCCGCAAGGGGTCAAATTTATTCTACCTTTATTGCCGAAACATTATCTACCTTGTGAGTTTGTAATCATTAGGTAGGCGATCCCTTCGCCGAAGGTTGTCTAACCTACGGGTCGCAACGGTTGATCGGGAACTACAACCGATTCCCTGTCGGCGAGTACGCCGACCAATGGTGGGTGAAAGCCTTTCGGCGAAACATTGACTACCTTTTGAAATATTAAAAAATAAAAGACCTGATTCCCGACAAGTTAAAATATAGTTACTCTTATTTTTTATGGTCTTTCAATTTTACCTTGATGATTTTACCCGCATCTACGTTGTATTGGTGAATATTACTGGTAATCTCAATTTCTAATGGAGTTGTTTCGGAGGATGTATATTTTTCCTCAACAAACGTAAAAACTTTTGCTTGATGGTGTTGCATGGCGGCGATTTTAGACTCGTTTTTCATATACCATTCCTGATATTTATCCATATCAACTTTGGGATCAGGTGCTCCTTCATACGGATTAGCCGGTTTTTCTGTTTCCTCTTTAAGAATAACAACCTTATATTTTCCGGGTACAATGCCATTGTACATACCATTAGTGGACATTTGTGTGTTACCGTTAATATCGGTTCTCCCAATTGCTGACCACTTCGTATTCGTATCAATCGGCGAAAGTGAAACCAGAGCATCAGCAAGCGGTTTTCCTTCTTGCGTTACTGTAATTGTGACAGAAACAAGGTTCGGAAGATCACTCGGCAGGGAATGCCTGGCACAACCTCCATAACAGCAGATTCCTAAAAAAATAAGAAAAAGAACAAATATTTTTTTCAGCATAATTTTTTTTTTTTTCCTTGTATTGATTTAGTGGGACAAAAAAAATTCACAGAAAACAAAGGCAAT
>JAISNF010000460.1 GCA_031276415.1 Planctomycetaceae bacterium | reverse complement strand
TGACAATTTGGTTTTCGTTTTTGGAGAAGATCAACAGATTTTAACGAGACCAACAGGATTGACAAATGGAATTCCGCTTGCGAAACTATTAACTATTCACTACTAACTATTAACTCAATAATTACAACCTCCATTTCATAAGGAAAAAAACAATGCGTTACTTTATTTTATTTTTGACTTTTGCCGTGTTTGTTTTAACACTTGTTTCAACATTGCCGACAACACTGTCGGCAACTCCGCCAAATGGTCATGGCGTTTCATTTGACGGACAAACCGGTTATACCGTTTCGGATTTCAAATTACCGGCGAAAACATTTTCTGTTGCCGCATGGGTTCGTGTTACAAAGAATACCGGTTCGCAAATTATTGCGTCACTCGGAAAACCGGCAAACGATTTTTCGCTTTATCTTTATCAGGGAAACGTGCGAATGTTGGTCGAACACGATCCCAAAACAGAACGTGCCCCCGGCAAAGCATACGATTTTGCGTTGGCTCCGTTACCGAAACAAAATGAATGGACTCATTATCTCGGAACTTACGACGGTGAAACGATAACTGTTTATCTTAACGGCGTAAAAAAAGGAACAAAAAAGGCATTGTGTAAACGTGACGCTTTTCATTCGCCGTTGTTTCTTGGTATTGCACCGGAAGCAGGACGCGGGTTGAATGGTTCGCTTGATAATGTACGTTTTTGGAACCGCTCACTGACTTCGGAAGAAGCAGGAAAAATTGCCAACGGTGAAAATGTTTCGGACGGTTTGATTGCCGAATGGAACGCCGACAAAAAAACTGCAACAGAATGGTTAAACGCCGTTGAAGAATCACCGAAAGCAGTTTTATTCAAACCAACCGCCGCCGAACAAGCAGGACAATCTGGACAAGCAAAACAAACTATCGAATTGTTGAACAAAAAAGATGACGGTTATCGCGGCATCTGGTATCACAATCAACCGTCAAACGACGAATATGTGTTCAAATATAGCGGCGGGCTTGGAACATATCCGGCAAATCATTATCCGTTTGCAGTTTACGCACCGGCAGTTGGTAAAACATTTTTCTGTTACGGCGGAACAGAAAAAGGAACGGAAAAATCGTTACTTCACGAGGTTTCCTATTTTGATCACCAAACAGGAACAGTTCCGCGTCCTACGATTCTTCTCGATAAAAAAACCGACGACGCCCACGATAATCCTGTAATGAGTATTGACGATCAGGGTTATCTCTGGATTTTTTCAACTTCACACGGAACCGGCAGACCTTCGTTTATTCACAAAAGTAAAAAGCCTTACGATATTGAAGAATTTGAACGCATTTCCGCAACAAAGATTTTGAACGATAATAGCGGTAATACGGAATCGTCTCAAACTGTTCCGCTTAATAATTTTTCGTATTTACAGGTTTATCATCTTTCCGGCAAGGGATTTGCGGCGATGTTCACGACTTACGACAAGCGGATACTGAATGATCCGGCGGCGATTTCTGCGCGGACACTTTGCTCGATGTCGAGTTCTGACGGTGTAACATGGAGCGAATGGAGACCTTTTGCGGGAATTTTGCACGGACATTATCAGAGTACCGGCGTTTCCAAAAATGGAAAGATTGGGAGTTCGTTCAATTTTCATCCGAATGACAAACAAAGCGGACGTGTCGGATTGAATTACCGTTCCAATTTGTATTATATGGAAACAAAAGATTCCGGCAAAACATGGCAAAATGTTCAGGGGGAACCGGTTGCTGTTCCGCTTAGAGAAATCGAAAATAAGACATTGGTTCATGATTATTACAACGAAAAAAGAAACGTCTATATTATGGACGTTAATTTTGATAATGACGAGAAACCGGTGATTTTGTATTTGACGAGCAAGGGTTATGAATCGGGACCGAAAAATGATCCGCGGCGTTGGTACACGGCGTATTGGACTGGAAAAGATTGGAAAATCAATTCGATTACCGATTCTGATAATAATTACGATTTCGGCTCAATTTATGTTGAGGAAAACAATCTTTGGCGAATTATCGGAACAACCGAAAAAGGTCCTCAAACCTACAATACCGGTGGTGAAATTGCCGTTTGGTTGAGCAAGGATTTCGGAACAACATGGAACAAAGAAAAACAATTAACGACCGATAGTGAATTTAACCAATGTTATCCGCGCCGTCCGATCAATGCTCATTCTGATTTTTATGCATTTTGGGCTTGTGGTCATGGCAGAAAGAAATCGGAATCAACACTTTATTTTTGCAATAAAAACGGAGACGTTTTTGAATTGCCCCGCCAAATGGATTCCGAAAATCAAAAACCAAAACAATATTGAATTGAAAATAACAATGTTGTTTATGGAAACTTCTAAAAACCACAAATTTATTTTTATTAACCACAGAGGATACAGAGAAAATAGCCCGCAGATTGTTTTTAAGTATAGTCCGCAGATTTCGCAGATGGACGCTGATTGCCTTTTGAGAATACGAAACAACAAAATAGACAAACAATTTTAAAAATCATCTGCGAATATCTGCGTAATCTGCGGACGTATTTTTAAATCATCTGCGGACAAATTTTTTTCCGTAAACTCTATGTTCTCGGTGGTTAAATAAAACGGTTATTTGAAATTAGTGAAATATTACGAAAAGATAAAATGTTGCCAAAATATGACGATTGAAAAGAAGACAAATACGGAAAAACCGGAAAACGCTGAAATATTGCTTCACGATTGTGAACAATCGAAAAGGTTATTGCGTCGTATGATTCGGGCAAAACTTCATGCACATTCTTCTGAAAATGCAATATCTAGTTCTATTATTTGTACCTATTTATCGGGGTTGGAAGTTTTTCAGGTTGCCCGAAAAAGGGGGCGTTTGATGATTTATTTAAGTTTTGGCGATGAGGTTCGGACGACAACATTTTTGGGGGAAGATTTTGGAGATTTGGGGGATTCAGTTGTTGTACCTTATTGTGAGGGTGACGCGATTATTCCGATTCGGATATATTCGCGGGAGGAACTTGAATTGGGGCGGTTTGGGATTTTGGAGCCGAAACGGAGTATTCGAAATGATGCCGGGCGTTTTGTCGGACTGGAACAACTTGATGTTATTATTGTACCTGGTCTTGCGTTTGATGAGTTTGGTAATCGTCTTGGTCGCGGCAAGGGATATTATGACCGATTTTTATCTCGATTTCCTTTGGACGTAATTTCAATTGGCTTGGCATTTGAACATCAGATTGTATCTCAAGTTCCGGTTAATCACTGGGATTGTCCTGTTTCGATGGTTATTACGGAAAAACGTTGCCTGCCTTTTGATTTTCTATCGCAAACAAAATTTTTCGTGTAATGACGAATTTTTTTGAAAATCTTTTGGTTCGGGGCAATATTCCAATTGACAAGAATGGTCTTTTGGTTAAAGAGTGAAAACTAATTTAATCACAATGCGTTATTTTTTGCCGCTTCGTTGTACGGTAAAAGAAGGTTCGAATCAATTTGAATTTGATGTCGAATCTCCTTGATAAACTACCACCTGTCAGTGAAATTAGTATTTTTTTAGTTTTTTCACGACAACCAAAAGGTAGTCAATGTTTCGCCGAAGGGCTTTCACCCACCATTGGTCGGCGTACTCGCCGACAGTAAACCTGTTTTCGGACGGAAACAGAAAACAACATCAACCGGCGCAACTGTTCGCCGAACTATTTACTAAAACAACTGCACCATGCGGGCAGGCTTGACGGCAAGCGTTGCATTTTGTACAAATATTGCGGTCAATTTTGTGACGGTGATACGGTGTTGCAGGAATTGCACCAACCGGACAACTTCGCGAACAAATAGAACAACCATTGCAACTTTCATC
>JAISNF010000194.1 GCA_031276415.1 Planctomycetaceae bacterium | reverse complement strand
GAGGGACGGATAAAGTTGTTGTGATATTTCGGTTTTCGTTTTTGAGTTACGAAACGAATCAATATCGGTTTGGGTTCGGTCAATCCAATAGGTTGCGGTGTTGGGATCAAGTTGCGGATAAGTGGGCGGAACATACTTTGTTTCCCTGAAATTCAACCACAAAACGATACCGCTGACAGCCAGAAAAAGTATAAGAATTATGACAACGGTTCCAACCCGAAGCCAATAATAGAACAATGTTTTTCGAAGAGTTTGTTCTATTTCGGTTGTTTTATTTTCTTGGTTCATATTTCAAATACAAGAAACAGATAAAGACAAAAAATTTACATAAAACATAGAAGTTGCCCATTATAAATAAAAAACTTAATAAGTAAAAGCATTTCCAACAAAAAATATTTTGTCGAAAACAAGAAATTTAGTTGGTAGTGGATAGTTGATAGTGGAGAGTTTCGCAATGCGGAATTAAGAAAGTTTTGGGTAATAATTCCGCTTGCGCCAAACCTCATTCTCACCTAATTTTCCTAACAAAACAACCTCAGTAGCAAAAAACGGAGGTTGTTTTGTCTGGAAAATTAGGTAGAAATGAGGTTGTTGAAAATAGACTCTACCAAACCGAATGGATTTTAAAACCTATTCGCCAGCGTTTAGAGTTCAAACTGCAAGGTTTCAGACGAAACATTGGCGACATTTTTGAAGGTTGCCGCATCTTGATTTCTAATCGGAAACAAATAAATTTCGGGGTTCTTGTACTGCACAAAAAAGAGTGTAAACTATCAAAAAATAGTGGAGAGTGGAGAGTTTCGCAAGCGGATTAAAAATCTTTGGATAAATAATTCCGCTTGCGAAACTATCCACTATCAACTCTCCACTCTCAACTAATTCAAAATCATCAACCATCGATATTTCAAACGGAACGCCGCCTGCCAAATGTGATAGGGAGATTCAATGAATAATGAAACAGATTTTTAGTATAACCGAACTGGAAAAACAGGATAACGAAATATTAGAACTTGTTGCCCAAAATGGTTGGAAATGTCTCCGGCTCACTCAACTTGGCGGTGAAAAAGTAAATATGAAATTATACGTAGCAACATCATTCAAAAATATTTATATCTTGATTCCCGGAGTTGACCCGGACGAAAAATATAAAGATGCAGGACGTTTTTCTTACGACGAATTAAAACGTTTTTTTTCCAAAAAAGCCCCCAATGAAATAAAATTACGTTGTAGCAGAAATGATTATTGTATGCGTCCGGCTATGGTTATACGTGAAATATTTCACACACAATAAATCATCCAATAGTTAATAGTTAGTAGTTAATAGTTCTGCAAGCGGAATTATTTGTCTGAGCGGTGATTGATGTGATTTTTGTGATTGGGATGATTGATTCAAATTGCCCCGTTGGGGCATTTCCAAAATAGCGATGGGTTTTAACCCATCGCTATTTTGGGATTAACTCTTAATTGGGGGCAATTGGGAAACGTCAATAATTCCGCTTGCGAAACTCTCCACTATCCACTCTCCACTCTCAACTATCGTATGGGGGCATTCCCCAAATAGCGATGGGTTTTAACACATCGGACAAACTCCGATTATGCAATTTGTATCTTTTATCCGTAAATATCTGATATTCCGCAAAACAAGGGTATTACCAGATCAAATATTTTTAGAATATTCCCAAAGAACAAGAGCCGAAAACCCCTATAAAAGGCTCTTGTCTTATCAACAAAAACCTCTTGATAAATCGCTGGTTGCTTAAAACAAAAACTCCATACCCCGTAATTCAGACAATTCGTATGGATAATAAATTATGATGGCATGAACCCAAAAAAGGCATTCAAAATGTCGATCTTAACGCAAAACATTGATGTAAACATTAGTAGTTCGAAAAAAAAGTTGCCTGCTGCATTCTTTTTTAGGGGATTGTTCCAACTTTTTTTAATAAGTCTTGTCGTCGGCTGTGTTTCACAAACGGCGTTCTTTGACCCCAAACCCGCCGGAACTCCCTCCTTTCGCGATATTCCAAAAGAAACCGCGAAATCGTCATTACCCGACTATTTCGTAGAATCACCAGACTTGATCACTGTTGAAGCAGTTCATCTGGTTCCGAAATCGCCTTATATGTTGCGTGTTTTCGATGTGATTGCTCTCGATGTGATCGGCACGCCGGTTGAGGAACCAATTATCGGTAATTTCTCCGTAGAACCGGGCGGAAATGTTCAACTCGGCGGGGCTTACGGGGCAGTACGGATCGAAGGTCTTTCACTGGCAGAAGCCGAACAAGCCATTTCACGGCATTTAATCAATAGCCCGGAAAATCCACAAGGACGACTCGGGCAAAGTACGGTTGTTTCGGCAAAATTAGTGCGAATGTCCGATGTCCAACAAATCGCTAACACCCATTTAATCGGACCCGATGGTTATATTACGCTTGGTTCTTATGGTCGGGTTTACGTCAACGGTTTGACGATAGAAGAATGTCGTGAAGCAATTGAACTTCATCTTTCGGATGCTCTTGAACATCCGCAAGTTGCGGTTGATGTTTATTCTTACAACAGCAAGGAATATTACGTCATTTTTCAATCAGCGGCAATGGGTGAACAAGTTTTTGTTTTTCCTTACACCGGAAACGAAACCGTTCTCAAAGCAATCGGCAACACAAGCGGTTTGGCTCCTAATTCGTCAAAACGAATTTGGGTTGCTCGACCTGTTGGAAATAGTCATAAACCGGTGATATTACCGGTTGACTGGGTTGCGGTAACCGCTTACGGAATGCCGCAAACGAATTACCAATTATTACCGGGTGATCGTGTATTTGTTGTGGAAAGTCGTTGGGTGGCTGCGGACGGAGTGTTAGCCCGTATTATTGCCCCGTTTGAACGGATTATGGGCTTCTCGTTGCTCGGTGCTACCACCGCAACACGATTCTACGGCAGAGTAATGGTCGGAGGCGGTGAACGAGCCGGTTACGGAGGCGGCGGCGGATATAATTATTGATAAAAACAACGGCTTAGATTTTACAAAATAGTCGGTTTTCACCTTTGAACATCATCTTGTGGAATTTGCGGAATTTTAAGATTTGAGGTTTTTTATGGAAACGTTTCCTAATGTAAGTGTACCCGTCGAACTCGCACATCCACACGATCTCGTTGTAAGATATTTTCTTACGGACACCGAATTATTTACAAACCTAATAACACTTTATGGAAATTCAGAAATTATTCGGCAACTCGATTTCGGTTCACTCCAATGTGAATCGCCAATAACTGTGGACGATCATTTGCAGGAAGTTATCGGGGACTTGCGTTTTTCCGTGAATTTCAAAGACATCGGCTACTCAAAAGTGTTTTTCTTTTTTGAACATCAGTCCAAAAAAGAAAAACGTCAACAATGGATTCGCGGATTACGCAAAGTGCTGGAATTTTATGAAAGTTGCGAATCAGACTCTGAAAACATGTTGACCGACAACGGCAAATACCCGTATGTGGTTATGGTTGTACTTTATCACGGAACAACACCATGGGAGGTGTTGCTACAAATCAAAGATATGGTATCATTACCGGATGATGTTGATCCTCACTTTTTATCGGTTCCGACTATTTTGATTGATGTCTCCCGAATTCCTCACGAAGAATTAAAAGGTCCACCGGCATTGGTTGCCCTTTTGGATACGTTGCAATCGTCATCCTCTGGAAAATTACCGGAAAACTTTGAACGAATTATCGGGTATTTCAAAGAAGTTAAAACCGATTCACGAGTTTACGGTTGGTTAAATGCGTTGACGCGTTACTTTTTGGCTGTAACCAAAACAAATAAAGAAACCGTCGTCAAAACACTTTCAAATGTCTTAAATAAACAGGAGACCCCAAAAATGGTTATCTCAACACTGGAAGAATTTTTCCTCAAAGGCGAAAAAAAAGGAGAAAAAAAAGGAGAAAAGAAAGGCGAAAAGAAAGGTAGAATCGAAGGTAAAATCGAAAGTAAAGTTCAGGATATTCTTAAAATTCTCAATAAACGATTCCGAAAAATACCTAAATCAGTCACGCAGTCTTTAAATTCTTATACGGATTTAATTGCGTTGGATTCGCTTTTTGAATTGGCGTTGGATTGCAAGACATTGGCAGAATTTGAACGCGAACTTGTATATTAAAACACTTTCAAATGTCTTAAATAAACAGGAGACCCAAAAAATGGTTATCTCAACACTGGAAGAATTTTTCCTCAAAGGTAAAAAGAAGGGTAAAATTGAAGGTAAAAAGAAAGGTAAAATTGAAGGCAAAATCGAAGGTAAAGTTCAGGATATTCTTAAAATTCTCAATAAACGATTCCGAAAAATACCTAAATCAGTTTCGCAGTCTTTAAATTCTTATACGGATTTAATTGCGTTGGATTCGCTTTTTGAATTGGCGTTGGATTGCAAGACATTGGCAGAATTTGAGCGTGAACTTGTATATTAAGTGAGACAAAGTTTTTGAAATGTATAAAACTGTAACTAATTAAGGAGATTATAGTATGTTGAAAAGAATATTGAAATTGAAGTTTATTTTGTTGTGTATTGTTGTCTGTTTTTCGTTTTATTCCGGTAATGTTTATGCTCAACCATCACCGGCGTTAAGTCCTTGGTTATCGTTGTTCAATGATAATCGCAATGGTATTTTGGACAATTACAATGAATTTGTGAAACCCAAACAGGACATGCTTCGGTCGTTGCAGGATCAGGGAAACCAACTTCGTCAGCAAGATATGCGTCAACGAACGATGCAGGGAACGATGAACCAACTTCTGAATGATGATTCTACAAATCGGATTTTAGCCGAACCGCGTCAAACTAAGAGTATTGGCGGAATGAATGGTCCAGGATTCCGGCAATATCTGCACTATTATCAAGGCGGTGTTCAACATGGCGGAGTTCCGAATTTCAGTCAACCTGGGCGACGACGGTGAATGTTGATATTTTTGTTGTTGGAGCCGGTCCATCAGGACTTGCAGCCGGAATTGCGTCTGCAAGAAATCGGCGAAGAACCGTTTGTGTTTTGGAACGAAATACTCAATCGGGCTGCAAATTTCTGCTTTCCGGTTCGGGACAATGTAATGTAACTCACGGCGGACAAATTGCCGATTTCCTGAACCATTATGGCGGTACGAAAAAAGCCCGATTTGTCAAACCGGCTCTTTTTTCGTTTGATAATATTGCTCTGATGCGTTTTTTTGAACAACGCGGCGTCCAATTTCTGGAACGTGAAAACGGTAAAATTTTTCCGAAGTCGTTGAAATCCGAAGATTTGTTGAATATTCTTGTTGCCGAATTTAAAAGACAATGCGGAATAATTCAAACGGAAACTGTTGTTGAAAATATTGCGAAAATTGATACGGGTTTTCTTCTCACAACGAATCGCGGAAAATTTCGTGCCGAAAAATTGATTCTTGCAACCGGCGGTCAGTCTTATCCGTCAACAGGTTCACGGGGCGATG
>JAISNF010000416.1 GCA_031276415.1 Planctomycetaceae bacterium | reverse complement strand
AGCAAGACGCCTACAATGTTCGAACCATCTTAAACAGATCGGAATTGCTGTTCACAATTTCCACGATGTACGAGGGGGATTACCGCCATCGGCGATTATGACACAAAAACCTTCGTTTTGGGCGTTACTTTATCCCTACGTTGAACAACAAGGTTTGTACGATGCTCTTGGGTCGTTGAATCCGACTGCCGCAAATGAAGTTGCTCCGTTGATAACAAACGGAACGAATGCGTCTAGTGTCGGACCGTGGTTCGGACAAAATAATAACCGCGGCGCATTGAAAGGGGTTCATTTGCCGTATCGGAGTGCATTCGGTTCCTTTTCACTTTACCGTTGCCCGACGAGACCACGTTCAGGCGGTCCAAATTGGGTTGATATTGATAATTGGCAATCCATCAAAGGAGCAAGTGCTAATGCACAGAATTTTGGTCCCCGCGGCGATTATGCGGTAGTCGTTGCTTGGGTTCCCATCAATGAAAATCAGGCGAACATCGACAGTAATTGGTTTAATGCGATCTCTGCAATCGCAAAATCAAGTACGACTGCCGCACAGGACGGACCAACCTGGTTGCTTGATCGTAACTTTAGTCCGTTCCGTCCTGCTTTATTGCAACAAGCTTCGGATACCTACACAAGACCAGGCGGTTTGGCTACCGGTACTTATCTGTGGCTCAACGGCAACCATCGGATATATATTACAAATTGGCAACCGCGAGAAGACATGGCGTGGTGGCAGGATGGTTCAAGTAATCAACTGATTGTTGGTGAAAGATTTATCCCGTATGAAACGCTGGGTCTTGACGGTCAATGGGACGGCGGCGTGATTAACACGAATCAGAGCAATCAAAACGCTAACGTCGGACGAGCAGTCTGGAAAAATTTTCCCAGCATTAAACGTAGCGATAAGGATTACAATATGAATTACACGGACATTAACAACTCCGATTTGTTCTCAGGTAGTCATGCTAATTTACAACAACATGTTTTCGGTGGTATTCATCCGAATGTTTGCAATTTTATAATCGGTGATGGCTCTGTTCGTGCAGTTGCGCCGACAACAAATTTGGACATCATCTGGGGACTGAGCCATGTCAGTGACGGTGCCGCAGTGTCATTGCCGTAACATTAAACAACCATTTCATTGCCGGACAAATTTGTTCCGGAAACATTCATCAATGTACGATAAATCTTTCTTTTTTCTTGCCGTTTTCGTTATACTGTTGACGAGTTGTTCGCAAAACATTAAAATTACTGGAACAGTCAAGTTTGACGATGGCGAACCGCTTACTCGCGGAACAGTCATATTTGAATCACCAACTCATTCATTTCCCGGCTATCTTGATGAAAAGGGGCATTATGCAGTTGGTGACACAAAGGACGGGGCTGGTATTCCACCGGGTGATTACACCGTTTGGATTGCCGGTACGGCTTTGATTCAAGATGTTGTTCCGAAAAAAAATTCGTCGAAACAAAAAGTTGTTAATGAAGATGACGAATTAACTTACGCCGATACGTTTGAAATCCCGCAGGTTCATCCGAAATACACGCGACCGAATTCCGATGCATTAAAATTCACCGTCAAACGGGATGTATCAAAAACATTTGACATTACTGTCGAACGTCCGCCGAAAAAATAATAGTAACTGTCTATATTAAGACATTGTTAATTGTAACGACTATTCGGTGATATTTCCGTAATGTTTTTTATTGAAAAACAAAAATTCCACCGAAATATTATCATTATCGTACTTTTGGTAAAGTACACATAACATTTACTCAAACAAAAAATAAATGAGGAAAATATGAAACGTTTAATGACAATAGTCATTGTGTTGTTGCTGATAAACTCTGTAATTTACGGAGCGGAAAATAAGAAGCCGAATATTCTTTTTATTGCGGTAGACGATTTACGTACCGAATTGGGATGTTACGGAAAGAATCACATTCACTCGCCGAATATTGATCGTTTGGCGTCGCAAGGGACTCTTTTTGAACACGCCTATTGTATGGTTTCCGTTTGCGGTGCCTCGCGTTCGGCGTTGTTGACGGGAACACGTCCGAAGTATAATCGTTTCGTTTCCGCACATATTTATGCGTCCAAAGACGCACCCAACGCAATTCCGTTGAATACCCATTTCAAAAATCACGGTTACACAACAATTAATAACGGTAAAGTATTTCATTTTGCCGATGATCACAATGATGGTTGGAGCGAACCGGCGTGGCGTCCGAAAGGACCGGGTTATGCGTTACCGGAATCGCAGGAAGCGTTACAGAAAGACAGAACGTATAAAACCGAAACAGGAAAAAACAAAAATAATAAACCGGACGCAAGAGGTCCGGCATGGGAATCCGCCGATGTTCCTGATAATTTTTACAATGATGGTCAGACATTGGAAAAAAGTTTAACCGATTTACGAAAACTCGCAGCAAATGGAAAACCGTTTTTCCTTGCGGTTGGTTTTGTGAAACCGCATCTTCCTTTTGTTGCGCCGAAAAAATATTGGGATTTGTACAAAAAAGAAGATATTAAACTGCCGGAAAATTTTCGTTACACACCTAAAAATGTTCCCGCTGAAGCGATTCATAATTTTGGCGAATTGCGGAATTATGCCAATATCCCCAAGAAAAACGAACCGATTTCCGATGAAACAGCAATAAATCTGATTCACGGTTATTACGCTTGTGTCAGTTACACCGATGCGTTGATTGGTCATTTACTTGATGAATTGGATGCGTTAAAACTTTCGGAAAACACAATTATTGTTCTTTGGGGTGATCATGGTTGGCATTTAGGCGAACATACAATGTGGTCAAAACACGCCGTCTTTGAGAACACAATGAATGCTCCGTTGATTATTAAATTACCGGCACAAAAAGAGGCGAAACGTTTTTTGTTACCGGTTGAGTTTATTGATATTTATCCGACGCTTAACGATTTAGCGGAATTACCGGAACCGCAACAAAATCAGTTACAAGGAAAGAGTCTGATTCCGTTAATTGAAAAACGTGTTTCGCCTAACAAGTTGTATGCCGCCGGACGTTATGGAGCCGGAGACACAATTTTTGACGGGCGATTCCGTTACAGCGAATTTCGTGCAAAAAAGGGCGGCGGCGAATTGATTTCACGCATGTTGTACGACCACAAAACCGATCCGCGTGAAAACATCAATGTCATCGACAATCCCGAAAATGCCGCAATTATCGATGAATTGAGCAAAGAATTAAAACGAACAATTGACTTACCATAACTTTATTTACTTTAGGAAACTTCTAATAAAAAAACAGTTATTTTATTAGAAGTTTCCTAATGTAGAAATGATCCAATTCAAAACTTTAACCTCAAGAGGTGATTTTTATGTCAAAAAAAACTTTATTAACTTTATGTTTTTCGTTTCTTTTTCAACTTGTTTTTATTTTTGGCGTTGTTGTCGCTGACGAGCAACGTGCAAACGAATCGGCGCCGCCGTTGAATAAAACGTTACCCAATTTTTTGGTTGTACTTTCGGACGATCATAGCGCTCCATTTGTTGGGGCTTACGGCGATACGAATGCGGTTACTCCGAATTTGGATAAATTTGCATCCGAAGGTATTTTATTTCGTCGCGCTTATGTTAGTTGTCCGCAATGCGTGCCTTCACGTGCTGGAATTTTTGCGTCCCGTTCTCCTGTCGGTATTGG
>JAISNF010000353.1 GCA_031276415.1 Planctomycetaceae bacterium | reverse complement strand
CAACCTCATTTTCACCTAATTTTTCCTAACAAAACAACCTCAGTAGCCATGAATTTCCCACAAAACAAACCTCATTACCTCATTGTTAAAATACAACCGGTTAATTTTGTTAATGAGGTTGCGTGTGTGTTGTATCTTTGGCTACTGAGGTTGTTTTGTTTAGGAAAATTAGGTAGAAATGAGGTTGTTGTTAGTTAATAGTTAGTAGTTAATAGTGAATAGTTGACGCAGGCGGAATTATTTACCAAAACATTTTTAATCCACAACTATTCACTATTCACTACTAACTATTCGTATTCTGCCCTTTCAGGGCGAAATTGTTGTTGGTAATTTCAACCCTACCCGTTGGGTAGGGCTGGCTTCTGTTGCCCCTTCGGGGCGTAGGAAAATATCATTTTGCATTACAAAACGACGACAAAATAGACAATTACGTCTTCGCTCTGAGTGAGTATCTCCTCGCTTTTAGTGAAGTCGTCCTCGTTCCGAGTGAGGAATTGCTCATTGGGAGAACTTCAAGCCTCATTTTTGCCGACAATCTCCCCGTTCAAAACAACAAAATTGTAATATTTTACACGGTAAAAAGAATTGTCCGCAGATTACGCAGATAATCGCTGATCATTTTTGAGAATAGGAAACAACCGATTCACACCCATTCTGGGTTGTTACCGATAATCCCGATTTAAGTCATGCGGCACAAGAGATAGTTGACGAAGACGGTACAATTTTGTACCATGAGAACATCGGAGTTACGGTTTATAACTTTCCGGCGGTTAAAACCGCCGGAATATTGGAAATGTCCCGATGAGGCAATTTTGTGTGCCAAAAAATTGTGAACTTCTTGTAAACTCATTTGTAAATTTTTTGCCCTAATGTGATCATCTCAATTCATAAATCCATAATGAAAACATATTGTAATTCTTTTAATTCCGGTAAACGGCGCGGTGTTATTTTGATACTTGTTTTGGTTGTTATTGTCATTTTAACACTTTCCGTTCTTGCATTTTCAAAGTTTATGTTGGCGGAACGTCGCGGCACCGACCAGTCGCTTCGGCAAAAGCAAGCCCGTCTTTTGGCGGAATCCGGTGTTGAATATTTACGGATTCTTCTGATGAAGGAACAATCCGTTACACTTGATCTTGGCGGTTTGTACGATAATCCTGCAGAATTTTGCGGTCATCTTGTTACCGATGGAACAATTGCAATGACCGGTCAATACGCCGGAACACAAACCGGTTTGCAAAACGAAGTTGATTTGCGTGATGTCGGTCGGTTTTCTGTTTTGGCTCCGTTGCTTTCCGATAACGATATTCTGACCGGCGAAGAAATTCGTTACGGACTTGAAGATGAGTCCTGCAAAATCAATCTTCGTTGGGTGTTACAAATGGAAATTCAGCAGCCTGGTTATGGACAATCAATGTTAATGCGGTTGCCCGGAATGACGGATGAGGTTGCCGATGCGATTCTTGATTGGATGGACGAAGACGATGAACCGCGAGAATTTGGGGCGGAGAACGATTATTATGCCGAACTTGATCCGCCGTATTATGCCCGAAATGCAATTCCCGATTCATTGGATGAACTGCTGCTGGTCAAAGGTGTTACGCCGAAAATGTTGTACGGAATTGACTGGAACCGCAACAATATTATCGATTACGGCGAGCCGGAAGAATCAACACTGGACGAGTTCGGTGTTTCGGATGGTTCGTTGAATCTTGGTCTTGTGTCGATTCTGACACTTGACAGCCGCGAGTCAATGTTGACACCGGACGGACTTGATAAAATCAATGTCAATATGGATGATCTTGAAGAATTGCGAACATTGCTTGAAGAACGTTTCGAAAATCAAACGTGGGTTGATTACATTATTTCCTATCGGCAACAATCATCAACCAATGCTTCCAATACTGGCGGAAACAGCGGATTATCCGGTATTCTTGCGGGTGTTACGGGAAATGCCGGCGGGACAACCGGCGGTGCTTCTTCCGGCGAAAACGGTAGAAAAATCAACTCTTTTCTTGATTTGGTTGCTTCTTCTAATTCGCAATCGTCCGGTTCTCAATCCGGTAATTCACAATATTCCAATTCGCAATCGTCAAGCGGTTCGCAGTCATCGGGTTCTTCCAATATTCCGTCTTCTCTTTCTAATTCGCAAACGGTTATTTCCCCGTTTTCGGATGATCCTGACGAGATGAACGAATATCTTCCGATTTTGTACGACAATTTAATGATCAGTGATCAACCAGTTGTCGGGCGAATCAACATCAATCAGGCTCCGCGAACTGTTTTGGAACTTTTAACGGCGCAAGAAGATGCGATTACTGATTCTGCGATGCTTTTAAGTTCGGAGTTGGATGCGACCAGTCAATTTGCTGCATCGATGGGGATGGGGGCATCGACTTCGTTTTCCGAGATACAGACGGCTGAAATTATGGAGGGGATTTTAGCGGAACGAATTTGTGATCCGGTTTTGATTGACCAACCTGAAATGAATTATCCGTTTTGGCCTTACACGCACGGTATTATTACGGATTTGGAACTGATGAAAAAGTTGGAGCCTTATTTTTGTACGCAGGGGGCGGTTTTCAAGGCGAATATTGTTGGTCGTTTTGACGAGCAATCTCCGGTGATTCGGCTTGAGGTTTGGCTTGACGCTTCGGTTGCGGGCAAACCGGCAAAAATTATTCGGATTAGGGAACTGACGGAACTAGGTCCCGGATATTCCGCTGAACGACTCGGAGCCGACGAATGGAACCGCACTTATCCCCAATAATTTTCGCAACCCGCGAAAGCAATTGTTGCCCTGGCAACGATTCCGACGCTACCGAACTCGTCGAAAAAAACGAAATCAACAAACATGGGTACACTTCCACAAAAACCCTTTTTTTTAATCGCCAAAATTTTTCCCGAAGGAAGAACCGTTTCAATTGGGGACAATATAAGAGTGGAGAATTAGGGCAATACCCCTACACGGATAGAGGGTTTTATGGTATATTTTAGCGGTCTTGGGAATTTTTTGGTAACTCTTGGTGTTGATGTTGATCATTTTTTCTAAGTTGGTTATTTCGTAAAACAGTTTCATTTTGGGTTCATTTTCGTTTAATTTTTTGGTTCATTTTTGTTTAATATGCCTAATTTTTTTAATGATAATCAGGATATTTGTTTTCTTTTTGATTATTTTGATCTTAAAGAACTTGCTGCAATTCAAGAACGGGAAACTCCCAATGGGCTTGCGGATTATTTGCCCGATCATCTTGACGATGCCGTTGATAATTACCGCCGAATTCTCGAAATTGCCGGCGAAATCGCAGCGGAAACTCTCGCCCCCAATGCCGAACAAATCGACGCCGAAGGAAATACCCTCAACCCCAATGGAACCGTTACTCTCCATCCATTGGTACGGCAAAATCTGGAACGACTCACACAAGCCGATATGATGGGTTTTACGTTACCGCGAAAATACGGCGGCTTGAATTGTCCGATTCTGATTTACACAATGGCAACAGAATTGGTTGCACGCGGCGATGGTTCGTTTATGAATATGTTCGGACTTCAGGGAATTGCCGATACAATTTACGCTTTCGCTTCCGATGAAATCAAAAATGAAGTGTTGCCGAAATTTTCGTCCGGTGCCGTCACCGGAGCAATGGTTTTAACAGAACCCGATGCGGGAAGCGATCTTCAGGCGGTTCGGTTACGCGCTGACCAATTACCGGACGGTTCTTGGGTTTTGAATGGCGTGAAACGGTTTATCACAAACGGTTGCGGCGAAATTTTGTTGGTTTTGGCGCGAAGTGAACATGAAATCAAAGACGGACGCGGTTTAAGTTTGTTTATTTGTGAACGTTCTCCGGCGGTGAAGGTTCGTTGTCTTGAAAAGAAACTTGGAATTCACGGTAGTCCGACTTGCGAATTAGTGTTTGACAATACTCCGGCACGCCTCATCGGTGAACGTCAACGCGGATTGATAACTTATGTGTTGGCGTTGATGAACGGTGCGCGGCTCGGTATTGCGGCACAATCACTCGGTATTGCTGAAGCGGCTTACCGTTTGGCGCGAACTTACGCTCATACGCGTGCTCAATTCGGCGCACCAATCGAACGGCTTGCGGCGGTTGCGGACATGGTTGTCGGAATGCAAATCAAAATCGAAGCAATGCGGGCGTTGACTTATGAAACAGCAAGAGTTTGCGATCTTGAAAACAACACCAACCGCCTCCTCGAACATTATCCCGACCAACTTTCCGAAGCGGAAAAAAAAGAGTTCAAGCAAAACAGCCGAATGTACAAACGGCTCAATGCCATGTTGACGCCGATGAGCAAATATTTTAGTGCCGAAGGCTGCATTTTTGTTACGTCGGAAACAATTCAAGTGCTTGGCGGCAGTGGTTACATTAAAGATTATCCTGCTGAACGGTATTGGCGGGATGCACGGATTACGGCGATTTACGAAGGAACAAGCCAATTACAAATTGTTGCGGCGATTAAGGGAATTACGAGCGGTGTTTTGGTAACTTATCTTGATTCTTTTGAAAAGAAAATCTATGACGATCCCAAACTCGAAGAACTTAAAACAATTTTAATCAAAGGACGTACAGAAATTCAATCGGCGGTTGATTTTGCCAAATCGCAAAGCGGTGCCTATATTGATTTGATTGCTCGTAATCTTGTTGATGCGGCGATTGCGGTTCTTACGGGGCATTATCTTCTTGGTCAGGCGACAAAAAATGAACGAAAAAAACATGTTGCCGAATTGTTTATTGCACAAAACGAATTGTTGGTAACAATGAAATGTGCTCACGTCAAACTGGGAAATTCAAAAGTAATAGATAATTACGAACTCTTAGCCGGTTCTGTTCCGGTTGCGTAAATAAATGAAAAATAGATGAAACATATTTCGCATGTGTTGTTATTCCTGATTATTCTTTGAAACGGTTTCCGCTAGTTCTTTAACCGCACGAAGATCAAGTTTACCGGTTCCAAGAAGCGGAATTAAATCAACTTCAAAAAAATCATTCGGCGATGGAATCCAAAGATTCGGCAAACCGTTTTTTTGTAATCTCTTACAAATTTCCTCCGGCGTTAAAGAAAGATTCCGGTGCAAAATAATCAAACGTTCCCCCTTTCGCTTTTCAGGAACCGCCGAAACAGCAATACGTATTTCACTCGACTCTGTTTCCGTTTCCGCTTCCGGTGTTGAAACGGCGTTGATAATTTTTTCGATTTCCTCTTCAATAAGAATATGCGGAACCATTTCACCGCCGATTTTTGAAATCCGGCTCAACCGCCCTGTAATCCGAATAAATCCGTCCGCATCAATCGATGCAATATCACCAGTCGTGTACCAGCCGTCTTTAAGAACAGAATCCGTCTTGGCTTTGTCCTTGTAATACCCCGCCATAACACTCGCACCCTTTATCTGTAACATTCCGGGCGTCTCATCGGTAATCAGCGTTCCGGTTTCCGGTTCAATAATTCTTGCCTGAAGATTGATAAGAGGTTTGCCAATCGTCCCCTCCCGAAGCCAATCCCGATAATCAGAACGACGACCTTTGGGAACATTCGTCGAAACAACCGGAGAAAGTTCCGTCGTTCCATAACCCTCAGCAGGACGATAACCAAATTTCGCCGCCCACGCATCAATCAAATCTCCGGGCAATTTTTCCGCTCCACAAATCACCGTGTTCACCGTCGCAAAATCTTCTTTCGGACAACGCCGTAAATATCCGCGAAGAAATGTCGGCGTTGTCGGAAAAGCAGAACAACGGTATTTGCGAGCCATCTCACCAACTTTTTTATGCTCCAACGGATTAAAATGATAAACTCCCTTCACCACACTTATCGCCGGTAACCAAAATGTCGTCGTGTAACCATAAGCATGGAACAACGGTAAAGAACCAAGAATCGTGTCCGTTGACTTCAAATCCAAATGATGAAAAAACGCCCTGACATTTTCCGCAATACAACGATGCGTAATCATCGCTCCTTTGGGTGTTCCGGTGGAACCGGAAGTGTAAATAATAGTGAGAATATCGTCAGGAGAAACACGATGCAAACCAAGAACCCGCTCAAAAATCGGTATCGGCGTCAAATATGTATCAATAAAACTTGTTACTTTATCAATCAATGTTACCGTTTTTCCGACATCTTCCATCACAATCAATTCGGCATCAAGTTTCAAATCAGGAAAACGATCCAAAACACGACGACTTGTTATCACGTGT
>JAISNF010000350.1 GCA_031276415.1 Planctomycetaceae bacterium | reverse complement strand
CAACTTCCAACAACCGAATTGAAAATTCCCACCACCGAATTGCAAATTCCCCCAAGCGAATTGTAAATTCCCCCAAGCGAATTGCAAATTCCCCCAAGCGAATTACAAATTCTCCTAAGCGAATTGGGAAAATTCCCAAGCGGATTGGGAATTTTCCGGAGAGTTTTAAGGTCGCCAATGTTTGGGTTCCAATTAAAAATATCCTCCGTGCTCTCTGTGTACTTTGTGGTTAATACAAACTCCTCTGTGGTTAGTAAAAAGTCTTCTGTGGTTAAGAAAAACAATTTTGTCGTTTTTAGAAGTTTCCGAGATTAGTTATGTTTTTTGGAAAGTTCGTTTTGGAATCTTCATTTAGAAATTATTTCTCAAACAAAACTTTTTGCCAACGTAACAGCGGCACTGGCGTTATCGCTGTAACCGTCGGCTCCGATTTGTCGGGCAAATTCATCGGTTACCGGTGCTCCGCCCACTAACACTTTGGACGTGGCACGAAGTCCATCGCTTTCCAATTTTTCAATAACTTTTTTCATTTGCGGCATTGTTGTCGTCAAAAGAGCGGACATAGCAACTATTGTTCCTTCCCGTTCTTTTGCTGCTGCAACAAATTTTTCCGGCGAAACATCAACCCCAAGATCAACCACTTCAAAACCGCCGCCTTCAAGCATAGATGCCACAAGATTTTTACCAATATCGTGAAAATCGCCTTGAACTGTGCCAATAACGATTCGTCCGATTTTTTCCACGCCGGAACTTTTCAATAACGGGTTAAGAATTTTCATGGATTCTTGCATGGCGCGTGCGGAGATTAAAAGTTCCGGCACAAAATATTCGTTAATTTCGAAAAGGCGTCCCACTTCTTCCATTGCCGGAATCAGGTGTTTGTCCATAATAATTTGAGGCGATACTCCGGTTTCAATCAATTGATTAACCTCTTTTAATGCCGTCCCCGCATCGCCGTCAATAATACATTGCGAAAGTAATGAAAACACTTGCTCCGTCATAATTTTTTTGAGTTGACAGTTAGTTAATTGTGGAATACTTTTTGGTAATTCATTTCATCATGCAGTCAATCTTTTGCCGAAATCTTGGTCGGCGATAACCAACAACTTGTTCTTGTTTACGAAAGGAAAGTTTGCGAAAGGAAATTCGCCGGCGTCCAAATCATAACTCTAAGATTGAACATTTGTGAAAATATAAATATTGGAATGATTGATATAATAATAATCGCTTTCAAAAAGTACAAGTCCATTTTATAATTTTTTCCGGCAACGAACACAAAAAGAAAACCGTCCGCAGATTTCGCTGATAAAAAGATTTGTCCGCAGATGACGCAAATTAGTTAATAGTGAATAGTTAGTAGTGAATCGTGTTCGCAATGCGGAATTATTGACGTTGTGGTTATAATTCCGCTTGCGAACTATTTACGATTCACTACTAACTATTAACTATTAACTAAAAAACAATCTGCGTCTATCTGCGTCATCTGCGGACAAAAAAATAATCTGCGATAATCTGCATCATCAGCGGACAAGTCTTTTGCGGATGGGACACGTTTCAATGTTTATGAAAAAACATTGTTTAATCTCTTGATTTCAACATCAAAATTGATATAAATTGATTTTCTGCAAATTCCGCAAAAAAATTCCACTGAACATTACTTTATTTTTAGCGATACCTTCCGTATCAAAGAATCACCGAACATGTCAACACTTTTAATTGCGTTTCTTTCGTTTTTTGGTTTTATTGTTGCGTACAATACTTATGGTAAATTTCTTGCGCGTCGGATATTCCAACTGAGTTTGGACGAAGTGGTGCCGAGTGTGGAATTATGCGACAATATTGATTTTGTGCCGACGAATCGTTATGTGATTTTCGGTCATCATTTTACGGCGATTGCCGGAACGGGTCCTATTGTTGGTCCGACGATTGCAGTTATTTGGGGTTGGCTTCCGGCGTTGCTTTGGGTTATTTTCGGCAGTATTTTTATTGGAGCGGTTCATGATTTCACGGCGCTTGTTCTTTCGCTCCGAAGTAAGGGGCGATCACTTGGCGATATTGCCGGAACAGTATTATCGCCGTCGGCAAAACTGCTGTTTCTTATTTTGCTAACATTTATTCTTGCGGTGGTGATTGCAGTTTTTGGCAATGTTATTGCGTCAACATTCAAGGATTATCCGCAATCGGTGATGCCGACGGTACTTTCAATTCCGGTGGCAATGATATTGGGGATTGTTATTTACCGTTACGGTGTTTCGTTATTTTTAGCCTCATTGGTTTCGATTATAATTTTGGGCGTGACGGTATTTTTTTCGGCGAGTTATCCGGCTTTTTCGTTTCACATGCCGAGTTTTGAATCGATTCATGCTTCGTTTAATCCGACAATGCTTTGGACTTGGGTGTTATTTATTTATTGTTATTTTGCATCGGTGTTACCGGTTTGGTTACTGCTTCAGCCGCGTGATTATGTCAACAGTTTGATTCTTTATATTGCGTTGGCGTTGATAATATTGGGTGTACTTTTGGCGGGGTTAATGGGGTCAGCGGATTTATTTGGTTCTGCTCCGCCGCTTCGTATTTCGGAAGCCAGCCAATCGGGGGCACTGCCGATTTTACCGTTTCTTTTTATTACGGTTGCTTGTGGAGCGGTGAGTGGTTTTCACGCTTTGGTTTGTAGTGGAACGAGCAGTAAACAAGTTGCCTCAATGCGTGATGCGTCTTTTGTTGGTTATGGCGGCATGTTATTGGAAGCGGCGTTGGCGGTACTTGTTATTTTGAGTTGCACGGCTGGAATTGGGCTTGGCATTCCCAATGTCCAATCTGCGGCAGAAGCCACTGGAAGTCAAAAAGCGATGGTTGAAACGATTGACGACTTAAAGAACAAAAATTCTCAATCTTCTGAAATTTCGCCGTTACGCAAAACGGAAATTGTCAAGGGGCGAGATGCTTGGAATCTTCGTTATCAACGTTCTTGGTCTTCTATGAATCTTGGCGAACAGGTTGGAACATTTATTGAGGGCGGTGCGAATTTTATTCATTTGCTTGGTATTCCGATCAAGTTTGGTCAGGGAATTATTGCTATTTTAATTGCGTGTTTTGCGGCAACAACGATTGATGCGGCGCTTCGTTTAATGCGTTATGTTTTGCAGGAACTTGGCGGGATGCTTCGTATTGAGCCGATGAAAAACCGTTACATTGCGACGGCGGTTGGTTTAGCGATTGCGGTTGCGTTGGCGTTATGCAAGGCGGGTCCGACGGCTCCGTATGGAACGGGGGGGTTAATTCTTTGGCCTGTTTTTGGTGCCGGCAATCAGGTTGTTGCGGGGTTAACGCTTCTTGTTGGCAGTGTTTATTTAATGCGGCGAAAGGTTCGTTCTGTTTATTTGTTACTTCCTGCGATTGTTATGATTATTATTCCTCTTTGGGCGATGTCGTACAATATTCTATTTGTGTTTTATGATAAAGGTCAATATTTATTAATGATTATTGGCATACTTATTATTCTGCTTGCGCTTTGGCTTGTCATTGAAGCGTTTCGGGCAATCGGGCGGCTTGTCGAATTGAATAAATC
>JAISNF010000343.1 GCA_031276415.1 Planctomycetaceae bacterium | reverse complement strand
TAACAATAAACAAACAGAATAAAACAATATATCGCAAAAAAATGTATCGTAAAAAATTTGTTGTCATAAAAAATCGTGTCATAAATAAAGGATTAGTAAAATAAAGTAAAATAAAAAATCAGGTCATATTTCAGGGAACTTCTAAAATCCACAGAGAGGAAATTTTAAAAAATTATTTTAGATCAAAAGTTAATGATGTCTTGTATTATAGATAAAAACTTGAGAAATAAAAGGCATTTTAGTAAAAATATCTTTCACTTCGTCAAATTTTTTTGTTTTAACTTTATTTGTTGTTTCATATTTATTTATTGTTTTATATTTTTAAAATCGTCTGTGAACTTATATCTTTTGTTTTGTGAAAAAATAGAACAGACAGTTACAATTATTTCTCGTTGGCTCTGTTCTCAATATTGATAACGAAAATTCGGTTTAATTGATTTTGATGCCGAAGAAACGCAATTTTAGAACCGTCAGGCGAAAAAACAACCGCATACGGTAACGGCGTATCAATTTCATTTGTTTTTGGTGTTAGCCGGATTGTTTCGATTTCTGAACTAATACAGACAGAATAATCCGTAACGTGCGCAATATTCTTGCCATTCGGACTCCAGGAAAACGCCGAAGTAATATCGTAATTGCCGTGAGTCCATTGATGCGGACAACCGCCATTGGGAGAAATTGTCCAGATTTGAACAACTCCGGCATCGTCCCGCATCAGAAACGCAATTTTCGTACCGTCCGGCGAACTACGTGACCAATGCCTCACACCTTGAACACCGGGAAAACGCCAATCCGCCGTGTAAGTCAAACGCCGCTGAATAATTCCGTGCGGCGGAGCAGGTCGTTGCGTCAAAGTTCCTTCCAACGGTGCGTTGCCGGAAACGGCGAAGTGTTCTATCTGATCAGGAAGATCAACAATAAATATTTCCGTAACAACCCGATTATCGTTTCCGATAACATCGCCAAGAAAAGCAATCGCTTTTTTTTGTCGTGAACCGTCCGGTTTAATGTAACCGTCAACGCCAACCCAAGAATCTTCATACGCTCTCTGAATTTCATCACTGCCGGCTTGCGGGTGATTCACCGTTTGAGAAACAAGAACGGAAAAATAAGAACCGTCATGATTCCGCAAATGATTCCGGTTGACATGGACAGAACAAAGCGGAACAGAAATTCCGATATTTCGCTGATCAAAATCATGCGGCGGCGCATTGGGATTTTTGTCCAATAAATGAAGCAGATGATCGTTGTACGTAAAACTAACCCATTGACCGTCGCCGCTAAAAACATGGACATGTGAACCGCCCCGCAACGCTCCGGGCAAAAACGGAGGAACAATATTGCAAGCGTCCAATATTTCCGTCTGACCGTTGGAATGACGAATCATTCCGTAACGATGTTGAAACGAATAATTCCAATGTGCATCAGGATATTCGGGACCATGAATGAAAACAAGACGGTCTTCAATCGGTGAACATGTTACAACACCACAACAGGCTCCGTTTTTCGATTCATAAAGTGTTTCAACATCACCCGATTCAACATGAAGTTTTTCAATTCGTGTTCCATCAAATACAGATGCATCCTTACCGCTTCGAATATCGTAAAACAAAAATTGACTGTCCGGCGACCAACAATTAATGTTCGTTAATTGATTTGCGCTGCTTTGTGTTGTTTTCATATATTCTGCGGTTAAGAAAATAGACTGTTGCAAAAAATGGTCGTGAATTTTAAATCATATTAATTTCGGTGTGTTCAAGTACGATATTTTGTTCGGCAAGCGTTGTTTGTAATTCATCAAGAGTCTCGCGAAGCCGGCGAACAGCAGCAAATGTTGTAACTTCAAATCGAACCGCCAATTTATTTGACTTTGAGGTTATTCGAAGCGTTAATGTCCCAAGTTGATCAAGATGCAATTTAATTCGGACTGTTCCATGTTGATTTGCCGCCGACTGACACGCCGCCGCAACTCGCTGAATAAATCGTAACTGATCAAAAGATTCCGGCTCGTTTGGTTTTACAACAGATGTTTCAAGAGATTGATTTTCCAGAAACCATTTTTCTAACGATGTTTTTGTACGATTTTCTTCCGGTTCCGATTTTGTTTCCGATTCCGTTTCAGATTCAAATTCTGACTCAAATTCTGACTCTAATTTTGATACGAATTCTGATACGGATTTTGATTTTAGTTCGGAATTTGATTCAAGATCGTTTTCGTTCTTAATTTTTTGCACGGAATAATCGTTTGATTCTTGTACAGTATCTAATTCCTGTTCCGTGTCATGGAGAGAATGAGTTGACTGATTTTTGTACACAATCGGCGGCGGAATTTCAACAAAAACCGGAACAAATAATGAAATCGTTTCTTTTTTTTCTTTTGTTTTTTCTTTTTCTTTTTTCTTTTCTGCAACATTTTTTTCTTCGGTTTCATCTTTACGAATTCCGAATCGTCCTGAAGCGGTGAAAATTGTCATAACAGAAACAGCGTCCAATGTTGTAACAGACGCAGCGTTAGTCGTCGGCACTGGAAACGGTGATGTTGCGGGCGATGTTGTTGCAGAATTGGGATTGGAAGCGGTAATGAGAAACGAAGGCGGAATGACTCCGGGAGTTATCGGAACAGAAACGTGTTGCTGTAACGTCGCAGGTTGCCGGTTTGACGATTCCGGTAATACGGAAAATGTTGCAGAAACTGAATCCGTTGGAACTATTGAAATTCCCGTTGATATTGGAACCGGTAAAACAGTTTTTTCCAACGATGTTGTTGTACTGTTAATGGGCTGATTAGTTACAAAATTGCGGCGTTCATTTTTTTCCTTGTATTCGGTTTGCAGATTTTCACGCTGTTCAATTTTTCGATTATAATCGTCGGCAATTTGTTCGTGCCGTATTTCCGACTGATTTAAAGTACGTTTATCCTCTTTGGTAAAATCGCGCCGCTCGGATTGTGTCGGCGATTCGTCTTGTTTTTTGTTCTGCTGTTCTTTTTGTTCTGCGGAAGAATCTTGAATGTCAATATTTATATCAACAATTGACGTATTACCGGGAAACATCCGGTTTGTCAAAGAACTTTGCATCACAGCAACAAACACCGATTTCAACATTTCTGAATTGGGTGTTTCCGTACTTTGTCCCTGTTTCGATAATGAATTGTTCTGTTGAATTGTTGTAATATCAGTTGTAATATCAATAGACATCGGAAGTTTGGAGTTGGATTTTGCGGAACGATATTTTGCTAAAATATTATAACATTTTGTATTTAATTGCAACAAATTATAATTAGTGTTATATTATATTTTAGTTGCAATTTGCTAATTGAGAAGCGGTTTTTTCGGGTGAAATGGGATTGATATGCAGTCCGGTTCCCCATTCAAAACCGGCGGCACGCGATAAACTTGGTAAAATCGAAAGATGCCAATGAAAAATATTTTTTAAGGAAGGAACAGAAGAATCAAACGGCTCTGTATTGAGGACAAGATTGTACGCAAGCGGATTTTTCATTTTCGGAACAGATTTTTCCAAACGAATAATTGTACGGCGAACAAGCATCGCAAATTCGGAAATCTGTACATTATCATCAAAATTGGATTCATGCAATTTCGGATAAATTTCAACTTCACCCGGAAAACGGCTTACGAAAGGACAAAGTGTAACAAAATGCGGAGTTTCTTCGACGATTCGTTTTTGTTCCAGAATTTCCGATTTCAACCGGTTACACCACACGCAATCCGGTAAATTCCGTTTTGTTTTTTGTTTTGTTTTACTGAACGAATATTCCGATGCTTTCAGCCAAATCGACAAAATCATTTGTGGAACAAACGGCATTGCCAGTAATTGGCTATGAGAATGAGGAATTGATGCGCCGGCTGCTGCGCCGACATTTTTGAAAATCTGAACATATTTCCAATGTTCCTTTTTACGTAACAATTGAAGACGATTTTGGTACATCCGAAACATATCAGTAACTTCGTTATCGGTCATTTCGGAAATACTCAAAATGTGTCGCGGTGTATCAATAATTACTTCGTGATGCCCAAAACCGGAGACCGGTTTTCTGAAAAGTTCGTTTTCGGGGTGATACGATTTTGGGGAATAATTACCGAACCAAGAATAATTATTGCACCATAATAGAACATCGGGAACATTTTGAATCACTGCCGGAAACTTATTCGGAACAACACGAACCGACCAACCGGAACTATCCGGCAAAGAACCGGCGCAACGAAATGCAGTGATTTCATTGGGGGTCAAGGACTCATTTCCTTCACAAAACGGACAATTTTTCCGATACGTTTTTGAATTATCATAAACGTTGGAATCTTCGATATCGAATTGATGCGGTCGTGCGGCGCGTTCTTCGGCAACAATCACGATTCGTCCGGTCAACGGGTCTTGGCGATATTCTGGCACAGAAGGAAAGCGTAGAAGGAAAACATAAAAGAACAAAAAACTCCTATCAAAGTTTCAATTATAATCAACAAATTCAAAAATCCAATCCCCCTGTTTTATTAAACACTTTTATTAACCACTTTTATTAACCACTTTTATTAACCACAGAGAACACAGAGTTCACAGAGAGGAAGTTTTTAATTTTATTTCTAATTGGAAATAATAAAATAGTAAATTAAAAATAAAATTTAATTTCCATTTAACAATTTTCTCTGTGATCTCTGTGGTTAAATAAAAAAACAGTTATTAGACGTTACTATTAGGCAATTCGTTTTTCGGATTGATTTAGTTTATTGTACAAAGTTTTGAGGCTGATACCGAGTTCTTCTGCGGCTTTGGCTTTGTTTCCGTCATGTCGGGCTAACGCTGCAAAAATTGCTTTCATTTCAAGATCACGAAGTGTTGTTGTTTCCGGTATCGTTATTTCCGGTACAATTATTTCTTGTGCAATTGTTTCCGGTGCCGGATCAAAGGACATTAACTCCGTAATCGAACTGTTGACCAATGCAGAAGACGGCAATAAATCTTGTACGTTTTTGTTAATGACCGGACGGTTCGGTTTTTTCTCCGTAACACGCGGTGGAATCAGTAATCCCAATTCCGCCACATCCTTTTTCGGTTTCAACATCTGCGGCAAATTTTCCACGCTAATCGGAAAACCATCCGAAAGAATAAGAGCGTGTTCAATCGTATTCGCAAGTTGACGGACATTGCCGGGCCAATCATATTGCATAAATAAATGAAACGCTTCCTCTGTAAAAAGTTCTTCGGCTGATTGGTTGTCAAGATCAGGTTGAAACCGTTTGGCAAGAGATACAAGCAAATCAGGAATATCTTCTTTGCGCTCCCGAAGCGCCGGAAGATGAATCTCAAAAGTATTGATCCGAAACCAGAGGTCTTCCCGAAATTCTCCCGATTGCACCATCGTTTCCAACTGGCGAAGTGTTGCGCAAACAACACGGACATTGCAAACCGTTGCCGCATTTTCACCGATTTTCCGAACTTCACCGCTTTCAAGAAATCGCAACAATTTTGCCTGAACTCCTTTGGGCAATTCCCCGATTTCATCCAAAAACAAGGTTCCGCCGTTCGCAACTTCAAATAAACCAGTCCGGTTAGCGTCAGCACCGGTAAAACTTCCTTTGCGATGCCCAAACAATTCACTTTCAATTAATGTTTCCGGCAATGCCCCACAGTTGACGGCAACAAACGGTTTATCAAACCGCGGACTTTTGTTATGCACTGCCCGCGCAACCAATTCTTTACCGGTTCCGGTTTCGCCAAGAATGACAACTGTTGAATCGGTCGGCGCAATCCGGTCAATCATTCGGTAAACTTGTTGCATGGCTTCAGAATGACCGACGAGTTTGCTGTTTCCTTCGGCTCGCCGAAATTGATTCATCATTGCAAAATAACGTTTATTGAGTTTCCGTTTTTCGGCGATATTGTTCAAAATTTTCTCAAGATCGGCGATTTTATAGGGTTTTGTGAGAAATTCGGTAATTCCATGATGTACTGCTTGTTGGGCGGATTGGAGGGTTCCTTTTCCGGTTAGAATGATCACATCGGCGTCGGTTCCTTGTTCTTTTGCCTGTTCCAAAACGGTTAATCCGTTTGCGCCCGGCATATCAAGATCGAGCAGCAGAACATCAAACGGCTCTTTACGAATTGCCGCCAATGCCTCTGTACCATCGCGGCATGGTGTTACGACATGATCAAGACGAAGTAATTCATCCGTCAATACCTCGCGAATATTTTTCTCATCATCAGCAAATAATATCTTCATATTTTAACATGTCTTGTAGTTTAATACTTTGCCAAATCCGACATGTCTGGCGTTGTGAATTATGAATAATGTTCATAATAGAAATTTCATTTGAAATTGGCAAGACGAATCTTTGAGAAAAATCTTCACTGATTCGGCGAAATCATCTCTATTCCACAATCTGCTGTGATAAAAACGCCATTTATGATAAATGTGGACACTTTGCTTTTTTCGGCTTTTTTCATTTAACCGCCGAGAATTTATTTAACCACAGAGAACACAGAGAAGAAAAAATTTTAATTTTGTAATATTTCAGCGGAATTTTTATTTCTCAATCTTAACCCCGCAAGGGGTGTGATTATGCATAACCGTAGGTGTAGCGAAGCGCAACCTGCGGTTCGACAAACACCCAATTCCAATTTTTCTAAGCCCCGCATGGGGCGAGATGATGGTTGTTTGGGCTGATAATCTCGCCCCATGCGGGGCTTTGTTTGGTGTTATCAGGTTCCGTAGGTTCCGCTTCGCTACACCTACGGTTATGCATAATCTCGTCCCTGCGGGACTTAGGAAATATTACGGAATTTCTACTAAACCAAAACATTACTGAATAAATA
>JAISNF010000187.1 GCA_031276415.1 Planctomycetaceae bacterium | reverse complement strand
CGCGAAAATACACGGAAAAAAGAATTGTTGCAAATATTTGTGGATTTTCGCAGATTATTTATTTTCAATTAACTTTGGGTGCTATTCCTTCTGGTATTAACCGGTTCTTCCATTCGATTATTCCGTTGACGACTTCGGGGCGTTTGGCTCGTTGGTCTTACGAACTTGACCGAATTAACGCTCTCGAAAAACACACGCAAACATTTTCCGATTCGGAATTGCGTAAAGAGAGTTTGTCGCTTCGGTATCGTGCGCGAAGCGGTGAAATGTTGCGGTCATTGTTGCCGGAAGCGTATGCGTTGGTTCGTGAGGCGGGACGGCGAACTATTGATATGCGTCATTTCGATGTTCAGATTCTCGGCGGAACTGCGGTTTTTCATCGGTCAATTGTTGAAATGCAAACCGGTGAAGGAAAAACACTCACCGCCACTTTGCCCATGTATCTCAACGCCTTAATCGGTAAGGGGGCATTATTGGCAACAGTAAATGATTATCTTGCGAAACGTGATGCCGAATGGATGGAACCAATTTACAACGCTCTCGGAATGAAAGTCGGAATTATCCAAACAGAAATGCAGCAAGATCAACGTCGTGAAGCGTATCATTGTGATGTAACTTACGGTACGGCAAAAGAATTTGGTTTTGATTTTCTTCGTGACCGGTTGCTGCTCCGGCGAATCCGTGAAGGCGAACACGATTTGCTTGGTTCAATGCTGGACGGTGCCGTGCAGGAAAATGAAAAACCGGTACAACGCGATTCTTTTTTTGCTTTGATTGACGAAGCGGACAGTATTTTGATTGATGAAGCGAGTACGCCGGTGATTATTACTGCGTTGCCGACGGAAGATGAAAAGCGTGAGGTTGAATGTTACCGATGGGCGGCGGAAGTTGCGCCGCAGTTCAAGGAAGACCTTGATTATGAGTACGATCACGAAAAACGAAAAGTCGAATTGACCAGAGCAGGACGTATGAAAGCCCGACTTATTGATAAACCTGCCGCTCTTGACGACACCGGACTTTATCATATTTACGAATTTGTACAACGTGCTATTTTCGTTAAAAGAGAATATCAACGTGATGAACAATATGTTGTTCGGAAAGGGGAAATTGTTATTGTTGATGAATTTACCGGACGGCTTGGCGAGGGCAGAAAATGGCGGGACGGAATTCATCAGGCGGTTGAGGCGAAAGAAGGTGTTGAAATAACGGTGGCAACCGGTCAGGCAGCGCGGGTTACGGTGCAGGATTATTTTTTGCGTTTTGAAAATCTTGCCGGAATGACCGGAACAGCAGCAGCCTCAAAAGGAGAACTCCGAAAAATTTATCGTTGCAAAGTTATTCCGGTTCCGACGAACCGCCCGCCGAAAAGAATTAAGTTACCGACACAAATTTTCGCAACTGAAGCCGCAAAATGGAATGCGATTGTTCAGGAAGTTATTGATGTTCATAAAACCGGACGCCCGATTCTAATTGGAACGCGTACCATTGATAAATCAATTATTCTGGCGCAACTTCTGAGAAAAGCCGGAATTGAACACAATGTTCTGAATGCGTATCATATTGCGGAGGAGGCGGAAATTGTTTCGCGGGCGGGGGAATGGGGCAAAGTTACGGTGTCAACTAATATGGCGGGACGCGGTACGGATATTAAAATACCGGAAACGGTTAAAAATCTTGGCGGTTTGCACGTGATTTGTACGGAAATGCACGAATCGGCGAGAATTGATCGGCAATTGATTGGACGTTGCGGGCGGCAAGGTGATCCGGGAACATACCGCCAATATCTGTCAATGGAAGATGAATTACTTGAAAAGGCGTTTGGTCCCAAAAAAGCAAAAAAATATAAAAAATTGGGACAACGTAATCCTAATCGGAATTTCAACAGACACATGAGTTTATTTCGCCGTGCGCAGCGTAAAGTCGAAACGAAAAGTTTTCGCAACCGCAAAACGATGTTGTATTACGAAAAAGAACGCAAAAAAATCCAACGTTCTATGGGGCAAGACCCCTATCTTGATACGCCGAATTAGTCGATTATCGTTGATTATTATTTACATTGATTATACTCACAACACTTTAAAATTCGGTTCTGTTAGAAAATATCGCCTGGAATATTCTATTTGCCAATCCTGTAAATTCTGTTAATCCCGTCGAAATTTGTTGATTTTGTTCAAAAATGCAAACAGAATTGTCAAATGTGAGAAGTATAACTAGTTTTTTTATTAACCACAGAGAACACAGAGAGGAAAAATGTCCGCAGATTTCGCAGATGATTTTTAAATATAAAATAAAAAATTATCTGCGTCTATCAGCGTAATCTACGGACAAGTTTTCTTTTTTCGATGTCTTCTTTGAAAAAAAAGAAAAAAGCCCCCCGATTGACGAAAGTTGTTTCTCGGTTAAACTTTGAACCTAATTCAATTGCGAGATGTTGTTTTCCTTGCCGTCATTGTTTTGCGGCGGGCATTATCGCAAGGGATTTTGATAAATCTTTTTAAAAGGAGATTGATGATGGAAAATTTAGTAAAATGTTTGGTTGTGTTTGTTGGGAATGTGTCGGCAAATTTGCGGGAACTGTCCCAAATGTTAAACATGGAAACTTGGTTAAGATACGGGGGGGGGGGCTAAATGGAATAAGAAGAGAGGGACAAACCGTAAAGATTGTTCACGCTCTAATCTCTTTTCCCAAAACCTCTTAACTCGTTTCTGCTCTTCACCGTTCGGCTTTACGTTAGTCGAACTTCTTGTGGTGATTGCGATTATCGGAATGTTAATCGCTCTTCTGTTGCCTGCGGTTCAGGCAGCTCGTGAAGCTGCAAGACGGATGCAGTGTTCGAATAATCTCAAGCAGATCGCTCTCGGAATGTTAAACTACGAAAGTACTTATCAAACATTCCCTCCCCAAATGTTTCACCAACACGCCAACTGTTACCAGCCAACATTTTTCATGATGTTGATGCCGTTCATTGAACAAGTTCAAGTTTATGAACGATTCAGTTCGCTTCCTTTTGGTTCATCTTCCGCATGGATTGAACATTTTGGTATGACCGTAGCACACGATTCTTATATGAAGGTACGTATTCCTTCGTTTCTTTGTCCATCGGACAGTGAAGGATATCGAAAATTAGAACATGCTCCCGGTATGCTAAATTATCGTGTTTGCAGTGGAGATTGTCCAATGGTAAGTGTAACAACAGAAACTTGGCTACGGGGTATTCATGGAGGACTTGGTGGAACATGGATGTGTGCAACCAATTTGGCTATGATTACGGATGGAACCAGTAATACGTTTGGTCTTAGTGAACATTGTATCGGTACAAATATTTCAGATCCTCGTTCCGGTGTAGTACACAATGTTTCCGGTGTTTGGGGTTCCTATACCGTAACCAGAGCAAACGGAACTACTATTCCAGTGGGAGATTGGCTGGTTCGACCGGATTATTGCCTAACAGGTGTTCAAGACAAACAAATCAAATCTGCCAATCAATGTACACTTCTGATGCGACCAACATCGGCACCGCTTTTTCAAGCCGGAACTCATGGTGCCACCTGGGCATACGGAACAGCTATTATGATGGTTTTTTCGACCATTCTTCCACCTAATTCACCTTCGTGTAGTGCTACCACTACTGCTAATCGGGATCGTCCCTACAATGCTCGTGGTGTATTTCCACCGACAAGTTATCATGTCGGCGGTGTCCAATGTTCATTTGTTGATGGTTCTGTCAAGTTTGTTTCAGAAACAATTTCTTGCGGAGATACAGCAGCACCCGGCTCCAATCCAACAGGATATGGAAAAGGTTATTTACTGGGGTCAAGTGTTTTCGGAGTTTTCGGTGCTTTAGGTTCTCCGCAAGGTGGTGAATCTTCCTCGTTATAATTTTTTACAATACAAAATCCAACCTTGACTATGTGATATTCAAAATGAAATACGATCATTTGTTTTCGTTTATTGTTTCGTTGTTTGTCATATTGTTCCTAAATTCCGGTTGTAATCATTCCGGTTTGTCAGGACTTGTTGTTTGCAAAGGAAAAGTTATGTTAGATGCTGTTCCGTTGGAAGGGGCTACGGTAACCCTCATTCCGAATATCGAAAATGTAACTAAAGAGAACCAGCAACGGAACGCATTTTCAATAACCGATTCCGCTGGACGGTTTACGATGACAACTTTAAAAGAAAATGATGGTGTTTACCCTGGTGATTACTGGTTAATTGTTACAAAATATGATCCAAGCGGTGAATTCATCAAAACCGGAGAAATTGATCTGGAAACTGGTGAAGATATTTTATTTGAGAAATCTGTTAATCGTTTACCGGCAATTTATGAAAACTATCGGGAGTCACAACTTCGTGTTACGGTTCCCGATTCGGGAATTCGGGATATTGTTTTGGAGTTGACCACAAGGTAGTCAACATTTCGCCTGAAATGTTGGTCGGCGTACTCGCCGACAGTGAATTAGATTAAGTATGATAATTTGTGTTGTTTCCTACGCCCCGAAGGGGCAACACAAGCCAGCCCTACCCAACGGGTAGGGTTAAAATCGTCAACCCCAATTTCGCCCTGAAAGGGCAGGATAAAGTTTAATAGTTAGTAGTTAATAGTGAATAGTTGCGCAAGCGGAATTATTTACCAAAACATTTTTAATCTACAACTATTCACTACTAACTATTAACTATTCGTATGTTGCCCTTTCAGGG
>JAISNF010000302.1 GCA_031276415.1 Planctomycetaceae bacterium | reverse complement strand
AACAAAAAAATGTAATGTGTGTTTACTGATTTTTTAATTTTTAATTTTTAATTTTTATAACAACATGGTTATTTTATTATCCCGTCAAATTTCCGATGCGGAAAAATCTCAAATTATTGCGCAGCATGGTCGAATATGTTATGCGACTGGTCATGTTATACCTGAAACGGAGCCGATACATTTTGACCATATTCATGCGTTTGCAGATGGTGGGCATTCTGAAATTGATAATATTGCCCCAATGTGTCAAGAGCATAATTTGGCAAAAGGGAGTTTGCCGTTGGGTGATTTTAGGGTCAAGTTGCGGTTGGACGATTTTTTCAGACAGGGGCAATCGCTGACGCTAAAACACGAACTTAAATATTTTAAGGACAATAATATTATTTCAGATTTTGGAAAACCGGTTTACCTAACAATTAAGGGAGATGCCGTTGAGTTAGAATTTCTTAATCAGAAAAAAACATATTATTTATCTACATGTCCGGTTACTGGTTGGGGGTATTTTTATGCAACATTGCCGGTTGATGTTATTAATAGTGATGACGACGAAGATGGCAAAATTGGATTACAGCCTCGATATTTAATTCCGAATAAAGTATTTGATTTGTACCGACATCTTCAGCGTAACACGATTTTACATCCGTCCATTGCCCGATTACACCAAAATAAAATTTTGGTATTTGATGGTCAGCATAAAATTGCGGCATTGCTTTGGGGAGAACGTAAAGAATTTGAATTAAAAATTTACATTAACCCGGATCCGCAACGTCTTAACCAAACGAATATTTTAGCGCACGATAAGTTTGCTCAAACACGGTTTTATTCGTCAATATTAGTAACTAAACTAGGCGGTCAATTTAGTGTACAATTTGATGAATATAAACAGCAAGAGACAGATAAAATAAAATCGGAATCTGGTTTTGTTCGTTTTTTGGTTAGTCGTTCTGATGGACAATTGTCGAAGGCGAATGTTCAAAAACAATTTATGAGTTTTCTTTATAATTCTATTCTTGACAAGACAACGAATAAGTTAGCGAGGTTGGTATCGGATAGTAATCGTGGGTCAAAGGGATACCCGCTGACAATAGATATGTTACATAAATCATTACTTGCTGATTTTGTTTATCGGTATCCTACTGATGACGATTTAACGGGCACCAATTACAAGCGTGATGATGAGATAAAAAATGTTATAAAATTATTCAATATGCTTTATGAAGAAACCTCACTTGATCAATGGGATGATTCAAAGTCGGAAAATGACATAACGCAAAATAGACTTAATCGAATATTTCGTAGCAAATCAATTATGGTGTGGTCTAGTATTTTACGGGATGCGATTATTGCCAAGTTAGAACTTTTAGATGCAGAGGATCGTGAATTTTTATTTTACCGGCATATTTCTGATGTTGCGTTGGATGGTTTAAGGAGGATATTGTGTCGATTGGCTACGTGGAAACATTGGGAAGCACCTGTTAGTAGTGAGATTGATGGTGTTTTAGCAACCAGTAAAAATGAAATTAAAAAGTTTTTCAAAGAGCGAGGCTTAACGGCAGGTTATTTATTAGGTGTGCCGGAATGATTTGGTTGAATTTGTTTAATGGTTATCCGTAATATAAAAATTACGGATAACCTTGATTTTTGTAAATTAAAAAAGTTACAATTTTAGTGTTCGTTTTGCTGTTTCTAGTCTATTTTTGGCACTTTGGATTTGTTTTTGATCTTGTTTAATTTCGTTTTCTAATTCGTTGAGTTTTTTAACTGCTTTATCTAATCTTATTTTTGCGGATGTTTGTATTGTTTCTGCACCTTTTATATTTTTTGCTGTTATCAATTTTGTGTAATTTGTACTATCATCTTCTAAATTATCGACATATCCGAGTAATGTAATCAATTCTCGTGTGTCGACATTGGCGATAGCCGTATTTTTGTTTTTATTGTTGTTAAACACGGACATTTGAGTAACACCGGATCGTGCATTTTGACCGGCTTGCAATTGTTCAAACGTTGCAATGTTTGCTAAATTATTGTTAGTCATAATTAAGTTCCTTTTTATGAGAGTAAAAGTTATATTGAAAACGACTGACAATATAACAGAAAATGTAATTTGTGTTTATTTTATAGGATTTAGAATATGCTCAATTGTTTAGATTTCGACAAATTCCGATTACCAAACAATAAATCTAAATTCTTACACATGGTTTATAAGGAAAGTTTTATGCAGATAAAATTATTAGAGTTTATTAAAGATATATTGCTTGAAAAGTTGAATGAAAATTTTATGATTGTACGGTAAACAATTTTTGTTTGACTTTGTAGTAAAAGCGATGCGATAAAAAGTTGAATTATTATGATATTGAATACTTGTGAATAATGATTCTGTTTAAGGATATTGATAAATTACCGGTGTTGTCTGATTCATTTTATACTTGGCAGATGGAGCCGGTATTGAAGCAACGTGGTCTATTGGTCTTATCCGAAGGGCGCACAACAATTCCGGCTTGGCAACAGGTAACATTTGATTGTTCGGCGGTTTCAGTGGCTGCTGCAATACAAAAATTATTGGTAAAGTCAGTTTACGTTTTTAATCACGACCACAAAATCGCAACACCTCATCCTGCGTGGTTGTATGCTGTTGCACGAAATCAAATATTGCGGGGTTCCCGTTATATTGCGCCTGGTGTTGATGTGGAATCTATTTTGAAGGCGATTGAACAATATGGTATTTTATGGATGTCTGATGATTTGCCGCCGTATGATTTGGCAACAGTGGACGCATGGGCGGATTCTATTCATTATCAACGGGCGAAACTTGCGCCGCATCTTTATTCACATTATTTTGAAGATTACGTTTCACGGTGTGAAAAAATATCGGAATTATTAATTGTTCGATTAGAAATACCTGAACAATTAATTCAGATATTGAATGCAGGGGGTACTGTTGTTATTGTGTCTGATATGCCTTTGGAGCCTTTTGATGACAGTGGTGGTCGTAAATATTATCGTTACGGTGTTAGGCATTGGCAAAAGCATGTAATGTATATGACCGATATTGACAGGAGTAATGGATTGATTGCTCGATGGCAGTTATGGGGAGAGGACGGACAACATGGTGAGTACCGCAGCAGACATCCATTATATCCTAGCGGCATGGCGTGGCAATCTATTAATTTATTGACAATGGAATTTCAAAAATACAAAGCATCTGCGTTTGGTTTTTTGTTCAAATCCTTATTTTGAAATTTGATTGTTTTAAAAATTCTTAAAAAATTGTTCACGTACTTATGGACAGGTCAATTGGGCGATGCTACAATTGTTTGTTCATTTGGAATTTTAGTCTGAATTGATCGCAGGTTCACCCTTTTTTCTGTTCCTAACACCATCCGATTTTCGGCAGGAGCAGCGAATAATAACTCAGCGGACATGCGTTTCCCGAAAGGTGGCGTCGTGCGTTGAGCTTGCGAGTTTCGGTGTTGCAGTGTTTAACGCTGTTGACATTTTGCGTAAAAAATTGCGCAATATTCTATGTGGTGTAGAATGAAACTTGTCTTGGGGTGACATGGCGTTCCCATCTTTTTGATGGTGGTGTTTCGACATCGGTTCTGATTAGTAGTTCGCCATTAGTTCTTTATTAGTAAGGACTTAGAAAAACTTTGATTTTTTTAAAAGAAAAAACTTGCATCATTTATGTTTCGGTGTAGGATACTCCGCAGAAGGCAAGAGCCGTTCTACACCACATAGTTTTTACAATTGTTTCCTTTTTAACACGCACTAACACGCAGGAGAATTGACCATGACCCAAACTGTCCGGTTTTCTATCGAGTTGCCAAAATGTTCAAGTTGTGAAAAATTTATCGCATCCAACTTGAAACATCCGGTGATTTCAAAAGTCAATGTTAGCCGTTCTTATGGCGGCGCAACTGTTGAATGTTCTTACGACGACAAAATCTATTCAGCAATCGACAAGTACAAATTGGAACGAGAACTAAAAGATGCTGTTAAAGAATTAGGTTACAAAGTCAAATGATTTTACG
>JAISNF010000292.1 GCA_031276415.1 Planctomycetaceae bacterium | reverse complement strand
GTTTTTTGCGGCGAATAATCGGGTTTAATCGTTACGCGATACAAGGAGTCCGGATCAACGGCTCGGAGTGAAAGTTCACGACCGGTGAACGGAGATTGTCTTTGACGAAAAACGTAAATCAATCCCGCTTCAAGATCACTTCGGTGAAGTTGCCAAACAATAATATCTGTTTCACCAACCTTTGCATCGGACAACGGATAAAAATCACCATACCAAAACTTTTGATAAATTTTGGCTTCTTGAATAGATGTTTTGGCTTCTTCACTATTATAGTCGTCGTCAAGGACGTTATATTGGATAATCGCCCCCATATTAGCGGCACTTCGAAATGTATAAGGCGAAGAGTCCCAAGCACAACATGAAAAGATTGGTAAATATTGAGCCAAACCGAGAGTTTGGGTCTGATCCCATTCTTCGGGATGATCAGACCAACAACAGGTATCAGATCGCCAAAGCGGAATCGAAATACTTGTCGTTTCCAAATCAATACGTCTTCCGCCGGAAGCACAATTGTCAATCCAGAGTTCCGGAATTTCCGAGCGAAAACGATTCCACATTTCATAATGTCCTTCGACATACCTGATTTCCGTAATTCCCTGACGATTTTTATCATCATTTTGTTTCCAAAAATTCAGAGGATCAATATTAAAATCGTTCCGATAAACATCAACTCCAAATTCTTTAATCCGTTTCAATAATAAATCCGTCAAAAAAGTTCGGGCTTCCGGATCGTGAAGTTTATAGAGTCCTCCATTTTTCCCGCCTAAAACATATTGCGGATATTCCTTAGCGATTTGTGTGTTGACGGCGACACGTTCCGGTTCAAACCAGAGAACGAATTTCATTCCTAAATCGTGAACGGTTTTACCTAATTCCTCAACACCGTTAGGAAAATTTTCAGGATCGGAAAACCAATTTCCAACACCATTTGGAAAACCAACAGGAAACCACGCCGCATCAAACCAATGAGCATCGCAACCTGTTTCGGCAAGTTTTTGTGCATATTGCTTTTGACCTTCTATTTTTTCCCAATTAGGTCGCTTTCGGTAATACCGATCAAAACATTGACCAACAAACAAAAGTTGTTGCGGTAAACCATTAGACATTTTGGGAGCATATTCGAACATCAAGAGACGCCGGAATAAAACCTGTGAAGTCAGTCGATCTGTTTTCCAGGGCATCAGCAAAACTCGCGGTGTTCGAATGGATTCTTTGGAATGCAAAAAAGTCGAAAGAGTTTCCATTCCGCCGGAAACCGTCAAGTTCGTTTCGTCAATTCGTTTGAAATCAGTTTTCCATTGACCGCTCCAACCAATCGCAACAAAAAAACCTTCCGATATTTCTTCATCATCGGCATTTCGATTTTGAACATTCCAAAATGGAAAAACGTGATTCGAAGAACGTCCGCCAAGAGGAATAAACGTTTTGGTTTCGCCCTGTTTAAGCGGATACAAGGCGGGTAACCATGAAAATTGATTACAGGAATCGCCGTTAAGAGTATGGACACAAACCGGTTGACTTCCTATTCCAATTGGAAACTTCATGTCAAGTGTTTGAACATTCTCTAAAAGTAAAGAATCTTTGTCCGAAAGATTTTCAAAATATAAAACCCAATCGGCGGCACAAAATCGTTCAAATATCCGAACCTTCGCTGTTACGCGAAAACCGGTTTTGGGATCTGTCCAACTATAATCCGTTTGGAGCGGACTGTTATTTTTTTTCTCAAACGTCCATTGAGGTAAAAGTTCCGAAGAAGAAACTCCTCCATATTTAAACGAAAACGGAATTTTTGCTTCAAATGGTAACGATTGTGTTCCGATGATCGGATAAACTTTTCCGGAAACACCGTAAGCCCTCGGTTCACACCAATTCGATTGATCGTGAGAAGGACCATCGTTAGTGGTATCAACAATAAGTGTTAATGTTTTCGTTTCATCAGGAAGTTTCAGGTCAATATTGTAAGGTTCGTCTTTTCCTGTTAATGTTGAAGTCCGCAGTAATTCTTTGTCTTGAACTTTGACAACAAATTGAACCGAACCTTTCGTTCCTTTTGTATTGTAATTATTATCAATACCGACTTGAGCCGTGAAACGTGTTATTGGTTCGTTAAATTCAACAAGAATTTCACTGTTCGCATGAGTTCCCAAACCGTTTTTGAACGATTTCGAACCGATACGAAGCGGTGTTTCCATACAAGATTGATCAAATTTTAAAGTGTTATAGTCTTGCCGAATCAATTTCAATGTAAATGGAAGCGGTGATTCCACTTTTTCTCCGGTAAAAACTTCTGTCAGCCACGATTGTATCTGTTTGACATTTTCCGCTGTGGGCATTATTTCGTCATTGGGAAGCCGTGGTCCCCAAATGGAAAAATTGGTACTGTCCGAAGCAAACGGATCAGATTTTTCCTGAGCGGATACTTCAAAAGATAAATGTAGCAATAAAATAAAACACGCTGTAAAAATAAAGTTGTAACGCATTGGAATTCTCCTATTGAGTTAAAATTGAAAATACAAAAAACTAACGGTAACTTTTAATAACTGTTTTTTTATTTAACCGCCGAGAACACTGAGTTCACAGAAAAGAATTTTTTTTAATTATTTTAGATCAAAAATCAATTATAATTATTAAATAATGTTTTGATTCCAATTGAAAATTTCCTCAGTGTTCTCTGTGTCTTCTGTGGTTAATAAAAATAAATTTGTGAGTTCTTTACGGAAGTGAAACACTTTCGCCGTCATTGACGCATCCTACAGCGTAAAGGATTCTATGTGGAGTTGTAACAGCAATTCCCCGTGTAGAACCATCTCCGATGAGAAAATTACAGATTCCCGGATGAACACTACCAAAACGATGTCCCATAAATCTATCACCATAATATGTTGGTTCATTGAATCGGGCAATCCCAAAATTGGGATGATCGAAAGTTCTTGTAATAGATGTAACACTAACTCCGCCGGGACCTGCTTCCAAATAACTACAATCATCACCGATATATCCGCACGATCCCATCCAACTTCCTCCGACATCAAAAAAGTTGAAATGTTTTTCACCGAGCATTAATTGATTACTCAGTCCATCTTGTAACCATGCAAAGTTATCTCGCGGACTCCATGTTGTTGCAGGATTGGTATCGCTTACATGGTTATTGATGGACTTTCTAAATGGTCCCCGCGTAGGAATAACGCTGCTTGCATCGTCAGTGTTGGCAAAACGTGCCCAACCATCTGCATCTGTTGGATTACTGGCTGTTGACAGGAAAGCATAATCAATTTGAGGTCCGGCGTGGTATTGCGCTCCTCCGGAGCTACCGAATTCTGTGGAACGATCAGGTGTTGTTGGATCTTCGAGATAAGCCGGAGGACGACGGCGTGACGGACAATAATAAAGCGGTACAGAACCAAACGCTTTACGTTGATCGTCAGTAAGTTTAGGAGGCGCACCTCCTACAATTGTTGTTTTACCGTACCAGGCATTAGTCGTCAAACCTTTAGAAAATGTCTTATTACCGGCATAATCTTCGGTTGTAAGAAAAATATCGTAAAGTCCTTGTTGTTCGATATAGGGGAAAACAAACAGAAACAACGACATTCGATATTCGCAAAGAATGGACGGTGGCAACCCGGTAAGTGTGTCGTGAAAGTTGTGAATACCAAGTCCAAGTTGTTTCAAATGGTTGGTACACTGTGAACGTCTTGCCGCCTCGCGAGCCGCCTGAACAGCGGGCAACAACAGAGCGATTAACATTCCGATAATCGCAATCACCACAAGAAGTTCGACTAACGTGAAGCCGAAAGGTGAAGAGCGGAAACGTTGTAAGAGGTTTTGGGAAAAGAGTTTAGAGCATGAACGCGTTTTACGGTTTGTCCATCTCTTCTTTTTCCAGATATCCCCCCCCCCCCTGGTTTACCCAGCCTACCAGATTTAACATTTGGAATTTTTCCATAAAAATTCCGAAAAGCACAAGCAAACATCCCATTAAATTTTCCATTGTAAATCTCCTTTAAAAGGTTTTACCAAAATTAACCATCAACACGTTTACCGAAAAACAAATCGGCAAGAAATAACGCATTGTGGTCGAATCAGGTTCAAAGCCTATCATAACTTCCGTTAGTGTCAATAGGGGGGATATTTTCTTTTTTTTCACGGATTCGTAAATATTCGGCAAAATTCTTGAAAAATAATCAAATTATTTTATTTTTGACCGGAAATTGGACGGCAGGCAACCTTTTTTTAGCAACAAAGAGATAGCCCAACCCAACCGCAACCGTTTATGGTTGGTCTTGAAACGTATGTTGAACGGTTAAAATTTGTTGTGAAAATGTGGGAAAGTACGCCGTTTGGACGCAAAGCGTTACAACAAGCAGAAGAACGAGCCGAAAAATTTATTGAGAAAAACAAATACGGATTGTATCGCGGTGAAGTGTTGCTGGATATTGGAACGGCGCATTTAGTGAGTTTTTTCGATGTGGACAACGGCGAAAAATGGTTGAACCGAGCGGCGGAATGGTTCGATAATGTACAACAATTCGATAAAGACCTAAAAGATTTTGAACTTCCCGAATCAGTACGAAAAGTCTCCCACCCGCCGAAAAATGAACGCTACAAAGACCGTTGGGCAAATGTAAAATTATCGCAACCAAAACCTGGAGACTTTTTCAATCGTCGAAGTTGCTCATGGTACTGGAATTCAAAACGAAAAGATATTACACTTTTACAAGGTTTAGTTGCGTTTGCAAAAGAAGATTATGAAACAGCGGAAAAACACTGGAATTTGTTAGCGGAACTCGACAAAGAATTTTACGCGCAACAAAAAGCCGCCGGTTGGGAAAACGCCACAACACTTGCACGATTAACATGGAATTTACGAAACCAAAAAGGTTCACTTTACGCAACATCGGAAGAGATGGCAAGTTTCAAAGACCCGAAACGCCGTTTGGCAATTTTGATTGCAGACTTGTATTACGAAAGCGAACAACACCAAAAAGCATTGTCGATTTATCAACGGCTTGAAAATCGAGAACTCGGGACACTTTCAAAAAATGAAATGGCGTATGTAATACTTGCGACTTTTGCGTGCTTGTGTTGGGACAAAGAAGTAAATGAATTTGTTTATATCGAACCTCGAACAAAATTTTTTTCAGGTACTCCAAGTGAATCAAGAACGATTCTTGCTTATGCTAACCGTATCATAAAAAGAGAAACTATTGAATCTCAAATTAAATCTATAAATCTTTATGAAATATGTATTAAGAAATCCTCTGATTCTACAATATCAAAATCCGCTCGATTATTTTTGATTGATCGTTGTTTGATTTTGAGTAATATAATGCGAGTAAATGGTAAAAATGATATTGCAACTGTTTTTTATAACAAAGTCTGGGAGTATTTAAATAACCCCACAACAAAGACTGATTTTGATAAACACATGATAAAAAGAATTGAATCAACCCCGCAAATTTTTTCTAATATGAGGAATAAATAATGAAAAAATTAAAAATTTTTACTATAGTTTGTTGTGTTTTAGTTGGAATATTATTGTCCAATATTTCATCTGTTTTTTCACAAACTGTATCAGAGTCCAATCATATTAATTTGGATGCTGGCGATATTGGAGCTGCTGCTAAGACTCTTAACTTAGCTGGTACAGACTGGGAATGGGTTCGTTGGGTAACAGTCAGTATTATTGACAATGAGCGAAGTTTTTCGAGAATGAAAGCTAATAGTGCCAGTGAAATATTGGGAGACCCTGGAAGTAATTGGCAGGCAGGTCTTTTTGTCGGTGGTGCATGGACTCCAGGAGGTTATGCTAAAAAATCCGGTGTACAGTTTCGTGGTGTGGAAAATAGGGGAATCGTCCCCAAAGTATATACTCCAAAATTTCAAGGTACTGTCGAATTTTTTGGTACTGGTGGTATCAGAAAACCAGACTATACATGGGATGTTAAAGCGCATTACGAAGTTGAAGATAAAAGAATAAAGAAAATAATAGTTCTTGCTCATGTTACGAAAGGCACTTTTCGAACAGTTGGGATTATAGGTCCACCGGGAGACAGGGAGATAATGACTCACCAACAGGAAGCAACTCAACGAACAGGAGATTGGGTTTGGAATATTATCAAAAATTTTGGAGGTACTCTTCTTGATGCAGTAAATCAATACCTTCAATCACAAGGACAAGGGGTTATCACAAGATATACTTATGAGACACTATTTTTTCCAGCCGTGGCGGGTTATGGAACAATGATGTTGGTTTACTATGATCAAGTAGTTGGTATAGGTACAAGCATTATTTCTTTTTCAATATTTCAAACAAATAGCAGAGTGTTTGTAGAAATTGAAAGAGCCAATAATGAAATTTCGACAGAGACACTTGCTTTGACTTTAAATGCTATCGAATTAGATAATTTTCCTGATAATCCATTATCTTTGCAAGCACCTGATGCAGCAGCTCGTAATAACAAAAGACAGAGTCTCATTGAAAATTGGAGAACTAAGGTGTTTACAGAAATAAAAGTAGATAATGGTAAAATAATATAAAGACGCTTTTGGGACAGATGTTACAGAAAATTTAACAATTGAATTCAATTTCTAATATTTTTACTATTATATGTACCAATAACTATTTAAGGGTAATGTTATGAATTTCTATATTAAAAAATATTGGTTTGTTATTTTCATGGTTTCCTGCTATTTGGGAATATGTTTTGTTGTTTTTGCTGATACACCTGACAAAAAGGATCAAAGTTCCTTAAATCAACAGGAATCATTTATCAGTACTGTGCGAGTAAATATTTTTCCGGTATATGAAAATCAAGCATGGAAACTGGTTGATTATAACGGCAAGGAAATAAGTAAACAAAAATATAGTTCTGTTTATGTAAATTTTTATGAAGACAAATATCATTTATACGTTTCAAGAAATGACCAATTTTTTATTGTTAATGAAACAGGAACGGAAACAAAATTATTATTACCATCTGGATTTGATATTGTTGAATCAACAAAGTGTCCTAAATACTTTCTCATTTTGAAAGACAAAAAGAAAAGCAATGAATTATCGCCTTATCGTGTCTATGACTTGCGATGCAATAAATTTGTTACAGATTATCTTGGTATGGTAACTTGTGATGAAAATATAATATGCGGAGTGAAACCCGAAAGTAAATCCAGAGAACAAACAGAATTTGTCGTTTACAAAATAGAAAACGGAAAATCTGACATCATTGAAAAATCGAATGAATTTTCAAGAGGAGCAGTAATTGGTAACCTTATCATTGCTGAAAGAAAAGGACAAAATTATCGTGGACGCGGAGAATTGTTTGATCTCAATTTGAATAAAGTCTTATCGCCACAAAAAAATTACGCTTTTGGATGGATACATGTTAATGAAGGTAAAGTTATGGTAGTTTTTCGGGAAGAAAATAAAGACCCTGTATTCGGTTTTATAGACTATGTTAGTGGTACGGTAATTGCTAAGGGGTATAAAAATGCCAGCGAATATAACGAAGGGATGGCTAAAGTTCAAAGTAATGATAGTCTCTTTGGTTTTATAAATGAGCAGGGGCATTTATCTATTCCATGTCAATTTAGTCTTGCAACAAAATTCTCTCAAAATGTCTCCTTTGTTTATAATAGTAAAAATTCAAAAATATTTGCTATTGATAAATCTGGAAAATGTATATTTGATCTTCCATTTCTTTTTTCACAAACTCTTGGATTTGAAAGTCTAATTTATGGTGTCGTACTTTATAATGAAAATATGAGACAAACATATCCTGCACCGTCAAATTCTTCGTCAGTGAACATTCATTTAAAAAATGTAGAGGGAAAATCTATCTGGAAAGGAACCTCACAAAAAGATGTCGAATCCATGAGACGTTGTTTGTTATATGCACTATAGTATTTTATAATTATTTCACATATTAACAGTTTTTAACATAATTAAAGCAACAATTAATGGGATTTCCAACTGGTTTTCTGTATAACATTTTAATTTAATCGTTTCATAGAGATTTGGTATCCTTGATTATTTTGATGTCAAAGGTGACTAATTTCTATAATTATGTAATTTTATTCCTACTGGTCAATCGTAGCACTTCTTGATGCGCTTAATA
>JAISNF010000277.1 GCA_031276415.1 Planctomycetaceae bacterium | reverse complement strand
GTATTTGACGTAAACTCAAATATAGTAAAGACTTACAAAACAAGTAATATTACAAATCACCACTAAAATTGCAAATGACCACTGAAAAAAACACCGCGGAGCCAAGCGGTCGCCTACCTAATGATTACAAACTCAAGAGGTAGTCAACCTTTCTCCGCAAAGGTTGGTCGGCGTACTCGCCGACAGTGAACCTGTGGTAATTCCAGATCAACCGTTGCGACCTTTCGGCGAAAGGTCGCCTACCTAATGATTTACAAATTCAAAAGATAGGTAGTTACAATTAAAAGTACAATTAAAAGTACAATTAAAGTCGGCGTTGTCCCGCGACAAAAACGGCAATGGCTTTGCCGAAAAGTTCACAACCGAGATAAGGCGAATTTTTACTCTTCGAATGAAAATCAGATGCTTTAACTGTCCAGTTCACCAACGGATCAATAATCGTAATATCAGCGTCCGCCCCGATTTGTAATGTTCCCTTGGGGATATTAAGAATTTTTGCCGGATTTAGGGACATTTTTTCGACAATAGTTGTCCAATTCAAAATACCGGTTCGGATTAATTTTGTAATAATAACCGAGAGTGATGTTTCCAGACCAATAACACCAAAAGGAGCCTGATCAAGTTCTCTCATTTTCTTTTCGGCGGCGTGCGGGGCATGATCCGAAGCAATCACGTCAATCGTTCCATCCCGCAACCCTTCAATACACGCCTCAACATGTTCCCGACTTCGGAGCGGCGGACTCATTTTGAAATTTGAATCAAACGATTTGAGCATTTCGTCAGTCAACGTCAAATGATGCGGCGTCACTTCGGCAGTTACACAAATACCACGTTGTTTTGCCCGACGAATTGCGGAAACCGCTCCTTCTGTTGAAACATGCATCACGTGAAGCCGCCCGCCCGTAATTTCCGCCAGCGTAATATCTTGCGCCACCATAACATCTTCCGCCGCTACAGGCATTCCCCGCAAACCAAGCAAAAGTGAAACCATTCCTTCATGCATAACACCGCCTTTTGTGAGCGAAGTTATTTCGGGATGACTCAACAACGGTTTGCCAAACATCAAACAATATTCCAATGCCCGACGTGTTAATTCGGCATCTTCAACCGGAGAACCGTCATCGCTACACGCAACCGCACCGGCTTCGAAAAGTTGACCAAGTTCCGCTAACTCTTTTCCTTCACGATTTTTACTGATACAACAAATAACATAAACGTTGCAATTTTTACTGCGTGCCGCCTGCTGTTGAATAAACTCGACAATTGCTTGGGAATCAATCGGCGGAACCGTGTTCGGGCAACAGGCAATTGTTGTAAAACCTCCACAGATGGCGGCTTTTGTTCCGGTTTCGATTGTTTCATCTTCTTCGCGTCCGGGTTCGCGGAGATGAACGTGCATATCAATCAAACCCGGCACAACAATTTTGTCCGCCGCATCAAAAATCACATCATCTTCACTCGGCGGAACATCAATCGCAACAATTTTACCCTCAAAAATACGAAGATTACAAACGTGATCAATCTGTTGACTCGGATCGATAATATGTCCATTGATAATTGATAAAGGCATCGTTTTTTGTAATGAGTAATTAGTTCGCGGAAATAATCAAGGAAATCATGCAAGAAAATAAACAATCGGGCAAATAATACAAAAGGGAACTTCTAAAAACCACAAATATATTTTTATTAACCACAAAGAACACAAAGAACACAGAGGAATTTTTAATTGGAATCAAAACGTTATTTAATTTTATCATTGACTTTTGATCTAAAATAATATTTTTTTAAAAAATTCCTCTCTGTGAACTCTGTGTTCTCTGTGGTTAAATAATCTGTACTTAAATAAAAAGTTTGCTATTAGAAGTTACCTATTATCAATAATTTCTTATCCGCTGTCAATTCCAACAAAAACACGACAACAAAAAATTGTCCGCAGATTGTTTTTAAATACGTCCGCAGATTATGCAGATAGACGCAGATAATTTTTTGTTTTATATTTAAAAATCATCTGCGATTATCTGCGTAATCTGCGGACAATTTCTTTGAAAATGTTATCGAATTGAAAAATCTTGGACTTCTTTATTTTTCGTGACGGGGATGACGATTGGGTTATTGGAATTTGGGTTGGAATTATGGCAAATGCGGATAGTTGCGGTGGCGGGATCATATTTATTGGGATTGGTGTAACGAAAAATCAATGTTCCGGCAAGTTCGATATATTCCTGAATTTCATGACCGATGAGTAATGCGGTAGGACCTTGGAACGATTCTGGAATTAACAAAATGGCTGGTCGGGCATCGGATCGGACGAATAATTCTTCCAGACGTTTACAATGATTTTCGTTTCGTCCTAAAACAATTTTAATTTGGGGCGAGATTCTGAGTTGCCGACCGGCATTTAAGACATCGGCGTCCCAATTAGTTGGTTGGGGTTCATGTTTGAACAGATCGAAAACTTTTGGTGCGTAAGATTTTTCACAAAGAAAACAACCTGTTGACATTGGCGGAATTTTTTTGATTCCCAACCGATGCGCCAACGCAATTGCCCGCCCGCGTCCGCGTCCGGTGTAACTGTACAATTTTTTCCGATCAATCCATCCTTTTAATTCCGGTTGTGTCGGATTCATAATTTTGGCGGAGAGCGGACGTACTAAATAGCCTTCAAGTCCTGATTCTTGTTGAATGAGATTGAGTTGATGTTGCATTTGATTGTTTGGGCGTTGACCGACTATTTCTCCGGTAGCGACAAAACCGGCATTGTATTGTTCCATGTATTTTCCGGCAACACGACACATTTCGATACGGCAATCAATACACGGATTGGCTGATTTACCATAACCAAAACGCGGATGAGCGATTAGTTCGATATATTTGTTGTCGGTATGATGGACAATCAGTTCTATTTCGAGAACATCTGCTTCTTTCCGTACAGATTCCGAATGGTCATGAAACGGTGTTGCGATATTTAGTCCGATTACTTCGATTCCTTGTTTTTGCAGGACTCGTGTTGTCAACAAACTATCCAGACCGCCGGAAAAAAGAACAATCGCTCTCATCAGAATTTACGTTACTATTTTAGATTAAAATATGTTGATCAACCAAATCACCAATAAGTACCGAAATAAGACACATAACCGTACAAAAAAATAAACAATAAACTCTCATCGTTATGAAAATATTTCAAGAAACAAATTGGAGCAATAAATTATTTTTACGTATTTGTTAATATTTGTTGAATATCGTTTGAGTTGAAGGATACGTTCCAGCGCCATTTTCCGAAGCGTTTGTCTTGATTTATGGCTTTGCACCATTCGTCTAGCGCTTCGCGTTTTGAT
>JAISNF010000243.1 GCA_031276415.1 Planctomycetaceae bacterium | reverse complement strand
AGCAAAGAGATTCAAACTAAAACATTAGAATTGATTGGTCGGGAAAAATATATGAAGTTACCCAAGCAGGGAACAAATCCTAGAGGTGTTGAAATAGATGATGAGGCAATGAAACAATTAATAGAAAATTCAGATACGTTAAAAATACCAATTGATTGGAAAAAAGAGACTATAAATTTCAAACCATTTGAAAGGTGGGTAGAATTATGGCAAAAAGATTAATAATTACGAGACAAGGCACTACCACAAGTGCTTTCGGTACAAATGGAAGAATAAACCACGACTCCACAAAATTCTATAATTCGAAGTTATACAAAGAACTGGAAAAAGAGGTTAATGTTTCGGAAAAAGTAAATAATTTTCCACAAAAATACCTTAATACTATTATTCATGGTTCATGTACAAGAATGAAAGAGATTCCCGATAATTCACTGCATTTAATGATAACTTCACCGCCTTACAATGTTTCAAAGGAATATGATAATGATTTGTCATTAAAAGAATACCTTGAATTATTACGGCAAGCATTTGCAGAAACATTTCGTGTACTTGTTAATGGTGGACGCGCTTGTGTTAATGTTGCCAATTTAGGGAGAAAACCCTATATTCCACTTTCTGATTATATTTCAGAAATAATGATTGATATCGGTTTTAATATGCGTGGCGAAATTATCTGGAATAAGGCAGCCAGCGCAAGTCCTTCAACGGCATGGGGAAGTTGGCAGAGCGCAGGTAATCCGACTTTACGCGATATTCATGAATATATTTTAGTATTTTCAAAGGGTGTGTATAAAAGAGAAAGAACAAAAGATGAATTAGAAATAAAAAAAGATACTATAACTAAGGAACAATTTATGGAGTGGACAAAATCAATTTGGACAATGAATGCTGAAAGTGCCAGACGTATTGGACATCCTGCGCCTTTCCCTGAAGAATTGCCGAATAGATTGATGCAATTATATTCTTTTACGACTGATATTGTTTTAGATCCATTTATGGGAAGCGGAACAACTGCGGTTTCTGCAATAAAATTGAACAGAAACTATGTTGGATATGACATCAATGATGAATATATTTCGTTGGCAAATAAAAGAATAAAAAATGTAAGAATGGAAGCTAACACCCTGTTTTGAAACTTAGATTACAAAACACCAATATTGTAACTGTTGGAAAATATATCCACACTATTTAATTCATATTGATTTTTGATCTAAAATAACTTTATAAAATTAATCTTTTCTTCTCTGTGGTTAAATAAAAAAACAGTTAGTTATTAGAAGTTGCTATGATGATTATTTTTTAATGAGGTTGTTTTGTTAGGAAAATTAGGTAGAAATGAGGTTTGACGCAATGCGGAAATTATTGCCGAAACGTTTTGGTAATAATTCCGCTTGCGACACTATTAACTATTCACTACTACTATTAACTAACTAGAACCATGAGCACGTAAATCCGCCGTCAACATAAACAGTAGAACCCGTCATGTAACTTCCGGCTTTTTTCGATAAAAGAAGCAATGCCGCACCAATTAACTCTTCGGGATTGCCGTAACGACGCATGGGTGTTCCGTTCATGATATTGTCAACCCGCTCCTTGTCAAGCAATTTGCGGTTTTGTTCCGCCGGAAAAAAACCGGGGCAAATCGAATTGGCACGAATTTTTTTCGTTGCAAATTCTTGAGCAATATTCTGCGTAAGATTGACAACTCCCGCTTTGGACGCAGCGTAAGCAAAAACACGCGAAAGCGGACGATCAGAATTAACACTTCCAATATTCAAAATCGCTCCGCCATCCGTATTGTTGAGCATTGACTCAATGAAAACCTGACACGCTTCCATCATTCCTTTAAGATTAACCGCAAAAATCTTATCCCATTGATTCGGATCAACTTCAAGAAACGGCGTACCAATATTGATTCCGGCACTGTTGATCAGCATATCGACTTTTCCGGTAATTTTGAGCGATTCCGCAAGCAATTTTTTGATCGAATCACGTTGCGTGATATTGACCACCGCATACGAAGATTTAACGTGAAGCGTTTGGAGTTTTTCCACTCTGATTTTGCAGGCTTCTTCGCTCATGTCGGCAACAACAACATGCGCTCCCGCCTGACCAAGTCCGGCAGACAACGCCCCGCCAAGTTCACCGGCTCCGCCAATAACAACCGCAACTTCACCTTCCATCCCAAAAAGATTTTTCAAATATTCCGCTGAATTTAACATAACATTATTCTCTTTCAAATTAACGATTTTTAATGATTTCGTAGAAAAAATCCACGTTTTGATAATTCCCGTTTTGCCGTTGTTGAGATTGGATATTTCAACTTTTCCTAAAAACTTCTAAAAACTCCTAAAAACAAGGTCAACCATGCTTCGTGAAAAACCGTGTTTCGTGAAAAGTGTTCGTGAAAAGTGAGTTGTTCCAAAATCACAGTCGGAGTATTCTACAATGTATCATCAAAATGTCAACATCGTCAAAATATCAACAAAATATCAATGACGGATTTGTGATTTGTGATTTCCGTCCGTAAACAAACGTAATTTATTTTTATTAACCACAGAGGAATTAACCACAGAGAACACAGAGAACACAGAGAAGAAAAATTTGTATTTATTCAGTAATGTTTCGGTTTAGTTGAAATTCCGTAATATTTTCTTCGTCCCGCAGGGACGAGATTATGCATAACCGTAGGTGTAGCGCAGCGCAACCTACGGTTATACACATCACACCCCTTGCGGGGTTAAGATTGAGAAATAAAAATAAATAAAGTCAAGAAACATAATTTGGAATCAATATTGTGATGGGTTGCTTAAACATTAAAACATAATATAATTAGCAAACAATTTTATGAAAGTTGTGAAGTTGTACATTTGTAAATTTGCCGAAACAGATTAATTTGCAAACGGTTCAATTTATTTTATTGTCAAACTATTGTTAAACTATTGTTAAACTATTGCCAAACCAGGAGATTTTATTATGCGGCTTGTAACCCGATCTGATTTTGACGGACTTGTTTGTGGAATGCTTTTGAAAGAAGCCGGAATTATTGATTCCGTCCAGTTTGTACACCCCAAAGACCTGCAAGACGGTTTATTCCAGGCGGAACCGAATGACATTTTATGTAATGTGCCGTTTGTACCGGGTTGCGGGATGTGGTTTGATCATCATTCCAGCGAAGCGGAACGCGTCGGCTGGACACAAGACGTCAAAGGTGTCAGTAAAAAGGCTCCGTCTTGTACCGGAATTGTGTACGAATACTACGGCGGCGAAAAGACCTTTCCGAGATTCCAAGAACTCGTCCGTGTTGTTGATAAAGTTGATTCCGGTCAACTTAGCGCAGAAGATATTCGTAATCCGCAAGGTTGGATTTTAATTGGTTTTATTACTGACCCGCGTACAGGATTGGGGCGGTTTCACCATTTCCGTATTTCAAATTATCAATTAATGATGGCGTTTATTGATCATTTGCGAACAAAAACATTGGACGAAATTCTCACTCATCCTGACGTGAAAGAACGAATTGATCTTTATCGGCAACAAACGGATTTGTTTGTCGAAATGGTAACAAAATATTCGAAAATCGACGGGAATGTTTTGATTACGGATTTGCGGGGAATTGAAACGATTTACACGAGTAATCGTTTCACGATTTACAGTGTTTTTCCGAATCAGAATGTTTCGCTTTGGATTACCGACGGCAAGGCGAAAGTTAATGTAATGATTTCATGCGGTTATAGTGTGGTCAACCGAACCTGCACTGCCGATGTCGGAGCCTTAATGCTCAAATATGGCGGCGGCGGTCATAAACAAGTAGGAACATGTCAAGTTGCCGTTGAAAACGCCGATCAAATCATCGCCGAAATTATCAAAGGATTGAAGGAATAAAAAACAATAATTTTTTATCAAACAAGTAACTTCTAATAACCGGCTCTTTATTTAAGTACAGATTATTTAACCACAGAGAACACAGAGTTCACAGAGAGGAAATTTTTAAAAATTATTTTAGATCAAAAATCAATGATAATATTAGGAAACTTCTAAAAACATTGTTTTAAAAAAATCATATCCTTAAAAATAAGGACTTGTAAATATTTTTCGTCTAAAAAAGTAAATTTTTAGACGTTGCCATTAAATAACGTTTCGATTCCAATTAAAAATTCCTCTGCGTTCTCTGTGTCCTCTGTGGTTAATAAAAATAAATTTGTGGTTTTTAGAAGTTCCCTATTGTCAATTTTCAATTCATTTATCGTTTGAGTAACATTTGAGTAACAATGAAACGATTTCTCCTATTTGCAATCCTATTTGTAACCTTTTTTTTCTGGGGAACATGGCTAACGGCTCAAGATGCTGATTTAGCAACAGAAAAGAACGCCGAAACAGAACAAATATTGGCGGAAAACAAAGCCGCCACCGCCACCGCCGCTGCCGCCGAAAAAGAAAACGAAGCAGAAATTATTTTAACGCCGCGAGCGAAATTACTGAAACGATTGGAAGGTTGCGGCAGTCCGGTGAACTCTGTAACATTTTCTGCGGACGGACATTTTCTGTTGGCTGCTTGCGGCGGTCCGGGGAATGACCATTCGGCGCGAATCTGGAATATTGCAACGGGAAAATCCGTTCAGATATTTTCCGGTCATACGGATCGAGTTAATCAAGCGGTTTACACACCGGACGGCAAACGGATTTTAACAGCGAGCGATGATAAAACGGTTCGTGTTTGGAATGTTGAAGACGGCAAGGAAATTTTTAAGTTGGCGGAACATCTTGACGAAGTGAAATGTGTTGCGGTACATCCGAGCGGTAAAACGGCGGTGTCCGGCAGCCGTGATTGTACATTTACACGATGGAATTTGGAAACCGGAAAAGCAACCGGAATGAAACGGGCTCATAAAAGTACAGTAACAACAATTACTTATTCGAAAGACGCCAAGTTTATCGTAACCGGAAGCCGTGATAGAACTGTCCGGCTTTTCAACGCCGAATCCGCCCAATGGATTACGGAATTTGGCGGCAAAACAACAGAGGAAGGACATCGCGGTTCTGTACTTTCTGTTGCGATTTCACCGGACAGCAGAATGATTCTTTCTGGAAGTATGGACACAACTGTCCGGCTTTGGGAAACGAAAACAGGTATTCAACTTTTGTGTACGTGGCAAACTATTAAACAACCGATTTATTCCGTAACGTTTTCGCCGGACGGGAAAAAAATTCTGGCGGGCAGCGGTGATTTTGCGGCACGGATTTGGGATATTAAAACCGGCGAGGAAGAACTTCGGATTCGCGGTGACGGAATGCAATCAGTTCTCAGTGCCGCCTTTTCACCGGACGGTAAAACAATCGCCACCGGAAGCCGCGATAAAATTGTACGAATTTGGAATTACTAATTCTAATCATTTTGAATTGAAATCAAAACAAGGGAACTTCTAAACAACGACAAATATATTTTTATTAACCA
>JAISNF010000148.1 GCA_031276415.1 Planctomycetaceae bacterium | reverse complement strand
ACTCCTCAATTGCGTCGAAAAAACTACGTGTCAAACAGGCTAATACACGAGAACCTCCTTTCAGGTTAATAGCTAAAACAAACTTCTTGACGATACCCCGCATGGGGCGAGATTATCAGCCCGAACAACTATAATCTCGCCCTTGCAGGGCTTAGAAAAATTGGATTGGGTATTGCCGATCCGTAGGTTGCGCTTCGCTACACCTACGGTTATGCACATCACACCCCTAGCGGGGTTAAGATTGAGAAATAACAATTTTCTCTGTGTCCTCCTGGTTAATAAAAAAAACTATTATCTGCGCTCAGCTGCGTAATCTGCGGACGTATTTTCTTTTCTTTGTGTTCTCTGTGGTTAATAAAATTGACAGTTACTTTTAAAAGTGTCCGCAGATAATGCAGATATTCGCAGATGATTTTTAAATATAAAACAAAAAATAATCGGCGTCTATCTACGTAATCTACGGACAAAAAAACTGTCCTACAAAACCGCTTTACAACCTGTTTTTGCCCTTTTTCCCGTGTTTTTGGGGCAAAAACGGCAAATTCCCAGATTTTTGTGTTTACTTTTGACCAAAAAGTGTATTGATTGATTGATTGATTGATTGATTTTCAAACGCGTTGCAATTTTTTGATACGCCCTTTGTCGCCAACAAGCCAGAGAACATCCTCCGAAAGAAGAAGCATGTCCGGCTCCGGGTTCAGATACCGCATCCCATTACGCTCAATCCCAACTATTAAACCATTGACCGCCTCGCGAAGCCCGCAATCGCGAATCCTCTTGCTAACAAATGGATGTTCGCCACTCAGCACAAGCGACACCAAACCAAAACTCTCCTCGTCAAACTCCAACTCCGAAACCATTTTCGTCTCAATAACCTTTTGTGCAGCAGCAAGTTGTTCGTCCGTGCCAATTAAATAAATTTTGTCAAACGGCAATAATAAATCATCGCCCTTAGGCGGAATTAACCGGTTGCCACCCCGATCAATCATCGCCACTGTTACCCCAAACCGCTGCTTCAACCCAGAACTTTGAAGCGACTTCGCAACCAAAGATGAATATTGCGATAATTCAAACTCCGTCAACGAAACATCCCAAGGTACAAGTCCAGATAATTTTGTTTTCGCCTGAATTTCCGCCTGCTCTTTGTCCGTTAAATGCGAAACAAACCGCTTTTCAATTTTACGGTACAACGGCTCAAAATGACGACTAAATAACAACACCACCGTAACCACAACAGGAATCAATACAAAACTGGAAAGTGCATAAATCGATGTGAAATTGCCAATCACAATACCAACAAGAATACAACCAATAAAAAGCCGAATCACTGATACACCAATTTGTAACCCTTGCAATGTCGCCAGCGTTTGCGTGTCGTAATCGCCCGGACGCGGACGACCACCCACAAATACCGCCCAAAGAAGCGGCGCAGAAAGCAACACCGCCACAAGACATGCCGCATAACTCGCCAAAGTTGGTTGTTTCTGAAAGAAATTTTCGCCCAAAAACGGAACCGCCGCATAACGAACCGCCAACGCTATCCCAATAACCATCACCGAATTAAGAACAATTTTAATTCCGTGTACCTTCCAAAGTAAGGAAAGAACACTTTCCCTGCCGGAATCCGTCATCGCCGTTTCGTATCTTAAAAGCAAAAGATGAAGCGATTCGGGAATTTGCGCATTCAACCAACCCGCCACAGAATCAGAACTCTTAATAAGATACGGCGTTGTAAATGTCGTTACCGCCGATACCGCAACCGCTATCGGATACAAAAAATCGTCCGTAACATGAAGCGTTTTACCAAGCGTTGCAATAATAAACGAAAATTCGCCAATCTGCGCCATGCTCATCCCAGCCTGCATCGAATTTTTAATCGTACAACCGGAAATCAACGCCCCAATCGCTGTTCCAAAAAACTTGCCGATAACCGTAATAGCAACAATAATAAGAATCGTGTCAAAATAACTCCAAAGAACCACCGGATCAATTAACATTCCAACCGATACAAAAAAAATCGCCGAAAAAAGGTCTTTCACCGGCAATGTTAAATGTTCAATCTTGGTGCCTTTCGAAGTTTCCGCAAGAAGCGAACCCATCACAAATGCCCCAAGCGCAGCAGAAAATCCCACCCGAACCGCTATACCAACCATCATAAAACAAAGCGCAATCGAAACAATTAAAAGTATCTCATTCGTCAGTAATTTACGGCAATAACGCAAAAATGCAGGAAGAATGTAAATCCCAAGAATAAACCAGAGAATTAAAAAGAATAAAAGTTGAAACGAAGAAGATAATAATTCGCCGCCGGAAAAACGTTGAGTTACAGCAATTGAACCCAAAAGAACCAAAAGCAATATCGCAATCAAATCCTCAACAATCAAAACACCAAAAACAATCGGCGCAAAACTCCGCCCCTTTAAACCTTGCTCGTCAAATGCCTTCACAATAATTGTCGTTGAAGACATGGAAAGAATCGCCCCAAGAAAAAGACTGCTCATCGTTGTCCAACCAAACATCTGCCCCACAACAAATCCGACAAGAATCATCGCAAAAATTTCAAATGTTGCCGTAATCGATGCGGTTTTACCGACATTGAACAGTTTCTTGAAACTAAATTCAAGACCAAGACCAAACAACATGAAAATAACTCCAATCTCCGACCAAATATCTATACTTTTCGTGTCTTGAACCGACGGAAACAGTTGAAAATGCGGTCCCACCAGAAATCCCGCAATAAGATAACCAAGAACAATAGGCTGACGGAATTGTTTAAACAACAACGTCATCACAGCAGCCGCTATGAGAATTAAACCCAAGTCCTGAATCAATACCGGTAAATGTCCCATGTGAAAATCCGTAATCGTTCATGCAATCGTTTACGCAAAATTTACATAAAGTAACTTCTAATAACGTTTTTTATTTAACCACAGAGAACACAGAGAACACAGAGTTCACAGAGAGGAAATTTTTTAAAAAAATTATTTTAGATCAAAAGTCAATTGTAATCTTAAATAACGTTTTGATTCCAATTAAAAATTCCTCTGCGTTCTCTGTGTCCCCTGTGGTTAATAAAAATAAATTTGTGGTTATTAGAAGTTCCCATAAAGTAAACAACATCGAAAAGTAGGCAACATTATTTTTCCATAAATTTACATTGGCAAATTTACATTGGCGGAACATACGGGCAAAGAAGATAAACACGCGGCGTGGCAATTTCAACAATAGTTTCGGCTCTAAATTGGGGAGGAGTTGTACGGCTTTCGAGCAAAGCGTCCATAAAACCCAATTTGGGTTTGTAACGAATCGCTTTGGAATTATGTTCCGTCAATCCCGCTAAACTCATTGCTTTTTTAATGGCATCATCAAGAAAACCAATCTCGTCAATCAGACCATTATCTTTTGCTTCGGTTGCGGTGTAAATTTGTCCGGTTGCCAACTGATCGAGTTTTTCGGCATCATTGGCAAACACGTCGCGCCCATCACGAATCACTTGCTTGAAACGTGCAAAACTGTCATCGACAAGACGTTGCCAAACTTCTTTTTCTTCATCGCTCATCCGTTTGGAAAAACTTCCCATCGCTTTGAGATTACCGCTGGTAATCGGAGTTGATTCAACACCGATTTTTTTACAGAGGTCTTCGCCGTTGAAAAGCGAAACAATCACGCCGATAGAGCCGGTGATTGTCGAATGTTCCGCGTAAATTTCGTTGCCGACCATAGCAATATAATATCCTCCGCTGGCGGCAATCGAACCCATACTGACCACAATCGGAATATCACGTTCTTTTTTCATTTCCATGAGTAAATGATGATAATAATCGCTACCAGCCATTGTTCCGCCGGGCGATTCAATTCGCAAAACAACCGCTTCGACATGAGAATCGTTTATAACCTGCCGGATTTGTTTGGGAACAAACCCGTCTTCGGAACCGGTAATAACTCCTTCAACCGTAATAACGGCAACTTTACTTTTGGCTGCGGGAACACCCAAGATGAATTTTTCCGTCAATGGCGTTTCAGAAGCATTTTGTACGGAAGCGGTAACTGTTCCGGCAACTACCAACAAACCAATAAATCCAATACCGCCAAGTATTCCCACTACCAGCAAAATGATTATAAAACGGAACAAATAAGTTCCGCAACCAACTTGCGGTTCCGGTTGAAAATACATCGGTTGATAAGGCGGCGGCGTGAATCGTCCGGTGCCTGATGTTGAATTTGAAGCGGGTTGCGCCGAACCCTGTTGCGGAACTTCCGTCGAATAAATATCATGCGTATTCATTTTTTTATTTTAAAGAACAAAAATTAAGAATAAAATACAAAAATTAACCGTATCTCCGTTCTCCGTGAAATTTTTGTAAATAACCAAAACGAATTTGTTTACGAAACTAATTTGTTTACAAATTTTCAAAACAGAACAAGTAATAGTATAAAGGATAAAAAAACAATTGACCAGTACGGGATTACTAATTTTTTT
>JAISNF010000129.1 GCA_031276415.1 Planctomycetaceae bacterium | reverse complement strand
TTTTCTTATATTGTCGCAATACGGTTTCATTTTTTTGTGATTCCAGCAAACAGAACTAAACCATCCTGTAAAATCGGAAGCGTATTTTTCATATTTTCCCTTGCCGGTACAAAAATTTTCAAATTCGTCATACTGATAGTAATTCGCACTCCTTATAAGGATATTTAGTAACACAACGTCTTTGGTTGTTAATTTTTGTTCCGTATAAAACTTTTGCCAGACATCGCCTAAAATATAATCTTCCAATTTTTCTTTTCCTATTTCGCCGTATTTCTTTTTTCGTTCTTCCACTGGATTAACAAATAGCAATGATTGTGATGCTCCAAGTATGGTTGTTTCGACTGGTGTAAAATAATAACGGTATCCTTTGTATTCATAATCGCGGTATTCGTGTATCAAATTATCAAGCGCAACAAGAATTTTTTCCAATCGCGGCATTTCTTTAACAAAAATATCGGCAAGTAATGTTTTTGTTTTTTTAGGTTCGGGAATATTGGGTTTTCCATTTGGGTTACATAAACCGAATCCGTTTTCTTTGGTGTATTCTATTTTTTTCTTTTCGGCGATTTTTTGCACTAAAATTTCTTCGGTGCCGGATTTTTTTGTTCCTTTTTTCTTTTCGCTTCCCGCCAATGTGAGAGCGATCTGTTTACAAGCAGAAACAACAGTAGTGTATTCTTTTTTATCTTTCGACAATTTTTCCGCCTGATCAATCAAATCAAGACCGGCAAGACGTTTTTGTTCCTCTTTTGAATTGAGTAATCGTTCAATACTTTTTTGCAAATGTTGCGGCGGTTGTTTCAAAAGGAGATTGATAATATCAATACGAATTTTAGCATCTTTAAACCGTAAAGCGGCTTCAAGTGTTTCATATTCTTTAGGTGTAAGAATAACATCTTTGAAAGCGTCAGTAATTGTATCACGATAATATCCCCAATGAGAATCACAAAAAAAGTCGATCAACACTTTTCGGTGTATTGGATGATCCAATTTTAAAATTGAGTGTACCAATTTGTTTTTTATGGACACGCCCATTTTGGAAACGTGAGACAAAAGCATTTGTACATCAGTATCGTTTTTTCCAAGAATTTCTACGCAGGAAATCATCCGGGCAATAAAATTGTTCGCGGAAATACGGCGTATGTTTACATTGAAAACGTCAGGTTCAAATCGCATTTCTTTTTTCGATGTCGATTCGGCAAGTTGATTTAATCGTGCAAAAATCTTACACACTTCGTCATTGTTAATCCGGCATTGTTCAAAACGATCACCGGAATACAAACCATAAGAGAACAAATAAATGTCATTATCATCGGCATCTTCGATGTTTTTTTCCGATAGTGTATTTTGTAAATTTTCAGTTCTACGGTTTCGCAATTCGTCATTCAACACCAAATCAAACATTATGATTATTTGACCCCAAAGTTCGAGATCATTTTCGTTAAGCATTTCAAAAATAATCTCTTTCATAAGGCAATGGTTTTGAGTTTGCTGAAGAAAATGTAACGCAACAATTTGTTTATATTTCTTCTTGCTTTTAACAAGTTTAAGCAACGGGTCGCATGTATCCGTAATTTCACGTAATCCGATTCCCCAAAGCGCAACATAAATTTCAACGGCATCATCACTGTCAAGTAATTGCTCAATATTCGATTTGTTTGTAACAACATCAACTGCAATTTCAAGAATTTTACGAATAGTTTTGGGTCGAAATTCACCGGTCTGTAATCCCATCCATACGCCAATTGCACGAACAATAGACGAGAACCTTTCAAGATTATTGTCGAGAATAATTTTAATAACATAACAAAAACCTTCGACAGAACATTCATCACACGCTTCAACAATTGTTTGCCGTAAACCTTCCTGTAACTTCGCCGCCAGCAATAAATCACCAACCCATTTATGAGCGTCCGCATTCCGGCTAATAAGAATTCCACGAATAATTTCTTTGGTCAACATTCCGGTATTGTTATCATCATAGATGATTTCCTTGATGCGGTTTGTAACAAATTCATCGTGTTCGTCAAGAGCAAGAGCAATCATATTTTGTATCAAAATAGACGTCGTAATCAGACGCCAGACATTCTCCTCAAACACATCTTGAGCCTGTGTATTAAAATAATTTTCGCGCGGTGATTTAATGTAAATGTTGAGATATGTTTCAAGACTGAATCCCATTACATTTAATCTGAAAAAAGCATTGATCAGATCTAAACCCTTATTAAAATAAAGAGTGGTTTCTTTCTGTGTACGAAAAGAACGCCGGTACCAACCGCTTTGGTAAGTCGCAATAATGAGTCTGTTCCAGAGTTTTTCGAAACGCTCTTTATTATTGTTGCCAAAAAAGAACGGAATCAATTCCGCACGATTACCGGAAAAAACTTCGTTGAGTTGTGTTTTCCCATCAAATAACAGCCATTCAAATTTTTCGCTACTCTTATTGATTCTTTTAAAATCATTTCCTGTTAATAGCGTACTGATAAACCGTTTTGCAATTTCCTGATTTTCTTTTTTGAGTTTCGGAATTGCATTTCTCAATTCGTTGATACGGGCTTCAAATTTTTCTTGTAAAGTCATCGTTTTCCCTTTGAAAAAAAAAAAAATTATTTAACCACAGAGAACACAGAGTTCACAGAGAAAAAAAGGTTTTAAAAATTATTTTAGATCAAAAGTCAAATATTAAATAATGTTTTGATTCCAACTAAAAATTTCCTCTGTGTTCTCTGTGGGTAATAAAAATAAATT
>JAISNF010000069.1 GCA_031276415.1 Planctomycetaceae bacterium | reverse complement strand
TAATTAGCCAAAGCGTCGGCACCGCTGATAACTTCGAGGATTTCATTTGTAATCTGCGATTGCCTTGCTCGGTTGTACGATGTGGTTAATAGTCCGATCATTTTATCGGCATTTTCGGTTGCTGCTTTCATGGCAACCATTCGGGCAATTTGTTCACTGACGGCGGAGTCAAGGAAACATTTGAACAATTTCGATTTGAAGGCTTTCGGAATAAGTTCTTCCAAAATACTTTCCGGCGACGGCAAAAATTCAAACATGATATTACCGTGTTCTTTCAAACCGGCAGCACCTTTATCAGTGCGGTCAGCCGTAATTTCGTTCGCCTGTTTCATTAATGCCGCTTTTTTCAAGTCGGCATCCAGTTCATCTTGTATTGCGTTTATATCGCCTTCTGTCGTCAGTTCGGTAATCGGAAGCAATGTCTCAATCACCGCATATTGCCGGCTAAGAGAATCGAATTTTATGTAACAAACATCAAGACGGTCAATTTTATCTGTAATAAAATATTCCAGATAATGATCGGCGAGTTCTGTTACTTGTTCCAATGTTGGTTTATCTTGAAGGTGAATGTAAGATTTAGCGATTTCGGCACCGCGAAATTTGAACGCTGAAATTCCGCGTTTCCCGGACACTTCAAGATAGACTCCTGAATAATCGTTTTGAAAATTCTTTAACCGTTGCGCCGCCAACCGCATCACACCGGCATTGAAACCGCCGCACATACCGCGATTAGCACTGAGTACCAGAAGAACAACATCTTTTTGGGAACGGTCTTGTTTCCGTTCAACAAGGAGCGGATGTTCCAGTTGTTGACCGGATTGGGACAAATCGTGAACAAGTCCGACAAGACGTTTGGTATAAGCATCCGCTGCAACTGCTTTTTCCATCGCCTTCTTGAACTGCGCTGTTGCAACCAATTCCATTGTCCGCGTGATTTTGCGAATACTCCTAACGGATTTACGCCGCTTATCTAATGCCCGTGATTTTGCCATATTGATTATTAATTATTGATTATAAAATTGTTAAAAAGTTTTCATATTGAAGTACGAAAATTGTTTTCGTTCTGTTTCAATGGAATCTGTTTAATGAATATATTTAAAATTGACTCAATATTTTTTTCAATGACGGTCTGTTTTTGTAAAGGATTTTGTATTGTTCAATCATATCCGCAACAATTTCTTTGCCGCCGTTTATTTTTTGCATCTTTTTAAACTGTTTAGCAAGATACTCATAAGCGTCGCTTCCGGTGGTGTTTTTTATGTAATCATCCAATGCCTTCCGAAACAAAAGAAGTGTTTGTGTCGGAAATTGTGTAGCAAAATTTTCATAGTATTGTTCTATTAAATTCACCGTTAAATATTTCTCAACTAATTCTATCAACCGTTTACTTTCATTTTCCGCAACTAAAAGGTCAAAAACATAATTCCTGTTGCGTAAATTATAACTGTGCCAATTTATCGGCACACTCTCTTCATAACTAATTAAATAACGGTTGAAAAGTTGTTCGAATGCCGATTTCCATTCTTTGTTATTAAACGTTGATTTGTAAATTTTAAAATATTCCGTATCAAATTTGTTTTGGATAAAAATAAAAGAAATTTCCCGAATAGTCGGCGTATCCTTTTCATTTTGCGCAATCTCCAAAAGTAACTTATTCCAATCATGTCCATCGTAACGATTATTTCCTTCATTATTTTTCAAATAATCTTTTATCAATTTTTTTGCTTCGGTAAATTTTTTCTCTTTTATTTTTTTCTCCGTTAACTTCTTGCAAAAAGAGGCGATTTTAATATTTTCTTCAATAATTTCCCATGCTTTTTGGGGTTGGTTATTGAGATTGAACAAATTGATTTTTCGTTCCAAAATTTTTTGAGCATCGTATGAATTTTTATCCTGAACCTCATTCAACAACTCATCTTGAAATTCAATAAATCCATTTGGATTTACTTTAAGAGCCAAATGCAGGAATAGATTATTAAACGCTGTAAATATGTCCGAAGTACGATACTTACTATTCCTAATTTCACTCCGACAATAATCGTACAACTCTTTCAAATCAGTTCCCGAATATTCGACAACATCGCCCAAAATTTTAAACGGAACTTCATAATAATCGGGATTAATCAAATCAATAATTTCACTGATTTTTTGTTCCTTTTTTATTAACCATTTTGCCAACTCCTCAATACAAGCCTTACAAATGAGTACAACTTCGTGATAATTCTTTTGATCAAAATATGTTTTTAACTTTATTAATATTTGATCAAATGCATCAATTTCAATACTCACGCCTTCTTCGTAACGATAATAGTATTCTTCGGCTTTGAGTTTGGTATTACGCAATGCCTCACGTAAAATAACCGAATAAGGATTTGTACTATTACTATTATTTTCTGTTGTTTTACCGGCAAATTCAATCAGAATTGTCTTCGTCAATTTTTTACTGTAACGAGCCTGCTGCACAATAAATTCATATAATTCCTTCCGCGACACCGTTCGCAACAATTTTGCAACAGTTAAATTTGTGTTCTGTTTTGTTTCTTTTTCTGCAACATTTTTATTTTGAGCAATACGCTCGGCAATTGCATTCTCAATCATTGCAATATGCTTACAAGGATAATAATCGCTTGGACACGAACAAGAAAATTTGGTTGTTTTTTCACCGTCAGTAGTAATTTTAATAGTGTAAACACCATAATTCCCCTGATATTTTGCCCGCCAATGATTAGGCGAAATCTCTTCTAAACGGATAAT
>JAISNF010000584.1 GCA_031276415.1 Planctomycetaceae bacterium | reverse complement strand
TAAAACAGAAGGTAGAACAGAGACCGGTCAAAATATGGTTTTGACGGTTTTGCGTAAAAAATTTAAAAAAATTCCTAAACATATTGAAACGTCAATTCGCAAGATGTCCGATCCTATTGTTTTAGAGTCATTGATATCCGAAGTCATTGAGAGCCAAACTCTTGAGGAATTTGAAAATGCTCTGATGTGAAATTTTAATTCTTAAACAAAAAATGATTACGCCCCGAACACTCAAAGGTTTCCGTGATTTTTTACCGGAGTTGATGTTGCCGCGTGAAAATTTGATAGACGTTGCGACCCAAGTTTACCGGTCTTATGGATTTAGTCCGATTGACACGCCTGCGCTGGAATATCTTGACATTTTGCAGGGCAAGGGCAGTGACGAAACGGACAAACAGTTATACAAATTTAAGGATCATGGAGGTCGTGATGTTGGACTTCGTTTTGATTTAACGGTGCCGTTGGCTCGGTACACCGCTCAGCATTTTGCAGAACTTCCCATGCCGTTTAAACGGTATCATTTTGGTAAAGTCTGGCGCGGCGAAAACACACAGGCTGGTCGTTATCGGGAATTTACGCAATGTGATTTTGATACAATCGGGACAAAAAGTTTTGTTTCGGATATTGAAACGACATTGATGATTAATGATCTTATGGAACGGATTGATTTCAAAACGAAAAAACCGTTCACCCGATTCAAAATTCGTGTCAATAATCGGAAAGTGTTAAGCGGATTACTCGATAAACATGGTATTTCAGACAAAACAACACCTATTTTGCGGGCATTGGATAAAATCGGTAAAATCGGCAAAGAAGCCGTTTTTAATGAAATGATTGGAATTGATTCCATAACAGAAAAACAAGCCTCTGCCGTTCTTGAACTTACGGAATTGCAAGGTTCAAATGAATTTATTCTGGAATCGTTACAAAAAATGCTTGCCGGAAATGTGCTTGGCGAAAACGGTGTTACGGAATTATCGGAATTGTTTCAATCGGTTTTGGCTTTTGGAATTTCAGCGGACAGGATTATGATTGACGTTTCGATTGCGCGTGGTTTGGATTATTATACCGGAACAATTTACGAAACATTTCTGGATGATTTACCGGGCATTGGTAGTGTTTGCAGCGGAGGTCGTTACGACAATTTGGCTGGACTTTATACGAAACAGGAATTATCGGGAGTTGGGGCATCGCTTGGTTTGGATCGGCTTCTTACCGCAATGGAGGAACTCGGTATGATCGAAAAAGTTTCAACACCGATTGAAGTCTTCCTGCCGTATTTTGCCGAAAATCATCTTGCGGATTATCTGAAATTTGCTACAGAATTGCGAAGTAAAGGAATTGGAGTTGAACTTTATCCCGAAGCGAAAAAACTTGGTCAACAGTTGAAATATGCGGATAAAAGAGGTTATCGTTTTGCGGTCATCATTGGTGAAGACGAATTTCAGCAACACAAATGTCAGGTGAAAGATTTACGAACCGGCAAGTCTGTGGAATGCTTGCAAAATGAATGTATCAAATTTGTTTCGTTACAATAAAATTTCTTTACTTTAACAATTTATTATTAAGGGAGATTTCATTATGGGAGTTGGTATTATGGGTAGTATTTTAGTTTTAGGATTATTTTTAGTTCCGGTTATTTTGTTGTTCTGGGTCATTGGAATTTACAATGGTTTGATTACAAAACGAAACCGCTACAAAAATGCTTTTGCGCAAATTGATGTTCAATTAAAGCGGCGTTACGATTTAATTCCGAATCTTGTGGAGACGGTGAAGGGTTATCTCAAGCATGAACGTGAAACGCTTGAGGCGGTGATTAACGCACGAAATCAGGCTCAAGGTGCGGCGGGACAAGCGGCGGCGAATCCAAGTGATCCACAGGCGATACAAAAATTGAACCGTGCCGAAGGCGAATTAACCGGCGCATTGAGTCGGCTCATGGTTCTTGTCGAACAATATCCTGATTTGAAGGCAAATCAAAACATGCTTGCGTTACAGGAAGAGTTGACTTCGACGGAAAATAAAGTCGCTTTTTCACGGCAGGCGTACAACGATTCCGTCATGGATTACAATACAAGTCGCGAAGTGTTTCCCTCGAATATTGTTTCGGGAATATTCAATTTCGGTGTTGCCACTCCGTTTGAGGTTGAAAACGAATCAGAACGCCAAACACCAAAAGTTACATTTTGATTGGGAATAAACTAAAAGGAGTTTTAAAATGGACAATAATTCGATGATGCGGGAAGTTCAAGAAGTTGTCGTGATGATAAAAAATACGGTGAATTGTGAGAAGATTTATTTATTCGGTTCGTATGCGTACGGAAATCCGAATGAGATGAGTGATTTTGATATTTATGTAGTATTACCGAATGATTCTATTCGTCCGTTGGAAGTCAGACGTAATATCTACAAGAAATTGCTGACTAATAAAATAAATAAATCTGTTGATATTCTTACTTGTTACGCCCGCGACTTTAACTCATTAAGCGAATTGCCTTCACTTGAAAGGAAAATAGCCCGCGAAGGAATTTTAGTTTATGAACAAAAATGATCTTGTAAAAAAATGGCTCAAAAAATCTGAAAATGATCTGGTTGTAGCCACTCATGTTTTCGAAGATTTGTATCCGAAACAAATTGATATAGCGTGTTATCACTGCCAGCAGTCAGCCGAAAAAGCTTTAAAAGGTTATTTGGTGAACAAAGGAATTGAACCGCCTAAAACACACGATTTAATTTTACTTTGTCGCATGTGTGTTGAGATAGATCAAGATATTGAGACGATATTGAATGATTGTAGTGAATTAACTCTTTACTCCGTAACAACAAGGTATCCAGACAATAATGAAATTACTGAAAGAGATACTGAAATTGCTATCAAACAAGCAAAATACATATATGATTTTTTGTTTCAAAGAACATTTTTAACACCAATGAATTAACCACCCCATTGTGAATTACGAATTATGATTGTGGCATCGAATATTGTTTCGGGAATATTCAATTTCGGTGTTGCCACTCCGTTTGAGGTTGAAAACGAATCAGAACGCCAAGCCCCAAAAGTTACGTTTTGATTAGGAATAAACTAAAAGGAGTTTTAAAATGGACAATAATTCGATGCTGCGGGAAGTAATATATTGTAAAAAATCATTTAATAATATTACAAAAAAACATGGATTATTTAAATAAAATACCGGAAAAATATCAGGAAGATATTAAAATTGCTACAGATTTGCTCAAAAACGAAGGCTGTAAGTCTGTATATCTTTTCGGATCAATGGTTACAGGCAAAATTCATGATCATTCCGATATTGATATTGGCATAAAGGGTTTACCGGCAGAAAGATTTTTCTCCGTTTATAGTAAGTTGTACGGAAATTTAAGTACCCCGATTGATCTGGTCGATTTTGATTTTGATACAAATTTTTTTCTCTTCTTAATGAATTGGAGGAAATAATTAAAATTGGATGAAAAACTTCAAGAAAATTTGATACGATTATGGACTTTTTTCAACATCAGGAGCAAGCGAGGAAGCGGACAACATTGCTTTTATTTTTGTACATTTTAGCAGTTTTGTTGCTTATTGTTGCGGTTTATATTTTGGTTGCATTTTGTGTTGTTCAGGGCGGCGGTAATCCGTTTGATCCGGTTATTTTGTTTTGGTCTGTTGGTGGTGTTTTGTTGTTGGTTCTTGGCGGTAGTTGTTACAAGATATCGGAATTATCATCCGGTGGTGGTCGTGCGATTGCGGAAATGCTTGGCGGGCGTCCAATTTCACCGGCTACTTATAAACCGGCTGAACGTCGTCTTTACAATGTTGTTGAAGAAATGGCTCTTGCCGCCGGCGTTCCCATTCCGAGCATTTACATTATGGACAACGAACCCGGAATCAATGCTTTTGCTGCCGGATTTTCGCCGCAAGAAGCGGTTATCGGAGTCAATCGCGGAACGGTTGATTTATTAACACGCGACGAGTTGCAAGGCGTTATTGCTCATGAATTTTCGCACATTTTGAATGGTGATATGCGAATGAATCTTCGGTTGATTGGTATTTTGTTTGGGTTACAGATTTTGGCGATTGTCGGCTATTATGCAATGCGGATTGGTGCTGTTTCGGGAAATAATCGCAACAATAAAAATGGCGGAGGCGGGGCGATTATTATGTTGATTGGTTTGGGGGTGATGATTCTTGGTTATGTTGGGATGTTTTTCAGTGCAATAATTAAGGCGGCAATTTCGCGGCAACGTGAATTTTTGGCGGATGCGTCTGCTGTTCAATTTACGCGGAATCCTGATGGTATTGCGGGAGCGTTGAAAAAGATTGGTTGTCCGAATATTGGGAGTGCGGTTTCCAATGAACACGCTGCAGAAGCCAGTCATCTTTTTTTTGGTAACGTTTGTAGTATGTTTTCGCTTGGCAATATTTTTGCAACACATCCTGATTTAACAACACGGATTCGGCGAATTGATTCGAGTTTTGACGGACGTTTTCCGCAACGGATTGAGCCGATTAATTTTATTGACGAAACGAAATCTCTTGATTCAAAAAACAACTTCGCAAAATCTCCGGCGAAATCGGACGGATTAAATAATTTCACCGAAAATATCGGCAACATAAATCTTGAAAAAATTCTTGTTGCGGAAACATTATTACAAAGTATTCCCGGCAATATTGCGGAGGCTGCCGGTGATCCGTTGACAGCAAAGGCGGCATTTTACGCAATTTTGTTGGATGCGGACGAAACGATTCGGCAGCGACAAATTGAAACGCTTTCTATTTTGGAGACTCCGTTTATTGTTCAGCAAACGCATCGGATTTTTCAATATTTACGCGGATTTGCCGGTAATACGAAGATTCCGCTTGCTCAACGTGTAATGTCAACGCTTCGGCAATTGACATTAACGCAATACAAACATTTTTCTGATATTGTTGATAAATTGATTGCTGCGGATCAAAAGATGAGTCTGTTTGAATACACGCTCAAGGCGATTTTGTTACGTGATCTTGATATTTATTTTGGCATTGCCAAACCGATTAGTGTACGTTATTCTGCGATTCATTCTGTTTCTCAACAGGTTGTCATGGTTTTATCATTCCTTGCTTATTCGGGTCATGACGATGTTAATGTTACGAAGGCATCTTTTGAAACGGCGGCAAGGGAACTTGGTTTAACAGAGGTGATGCAATCTTATACTGATTGTACGGTTTTGGGGTTTGATCAATCGCTTCGGGTTCTTGCGCAAACTTCACCGATGTTGAAAAAGCGGATTTTTATGTCGTTTATAACATGTATTCGTTACGACAAAAAAATTACGGTTAAGGAAGGCGAATTGATTCAGGCAATTGCCGCCATGTTAGCGATTCCAATGCCGAACTGGAACGAACTCTGTTAATACAGAAACAAAGAACTGTCCGCCGATTATTTTTAAAATTACGAAACAATGAAAAGATAAAACAAGAATTTTGCGAACTAATGACGCCTTGGGAAATGCGGGGAAATATCCCCCGTTGACACAGAATAGGACTTTTGATATACTTTGAACATGATTTACTCATGTTACGCAGGAGCTAAAATATTAGTGCAAATAGAATTCTCTATTTTGACCAAATTCCGCATTTTGAGACATTTTCAATGACTTTTATATCAAAATTCCGATTTTGAT
>JAISNF010000564.1 GCA_031276415.1 Planctomycetaceae bacterium | reverse complement strand
CGGGATTTCCATCACAAGTGTTTTTTCACGATCATATCTGCCGTTGGAATCGCATACTCTTCTCTTAATATAACGTTTACCAAAAAATGTGATTGGCTTCTCATCAATTGGGACAACAGTAATTCATACTTTATTGAATTGAAGGGTAGTGATTTTAAAAAAGCAATTATACAAATTAAAGAAACTTTAACTGTTTTATCGCCAAGTTTACGTGATTTAAAAATTACGGTTACTAATGTACGTATTGTTACAACAAAAACTTGTCCTGATTTCAGACAAGATAGTAATTACATTCAATTAAAAAAACAAATAACAAAAACAGGCGGAACATTTGAGAACAAAAATACTTTATTAGAAGATACTGTTTGAAAAATATATCTCAACGATCAATTTTCGTTTTTTCAATACGATAAGACATAATGAGTTCAGTATTCAAAATGTTGTTATTTAAAGTAAATAATAAAATTAAATGCGTTTTTTGTAATTAATTATTTTTACAATTTTGAGTTATAAATATACTATTGGGTTACACTATTGAAATGGAGACAAATGATGACAATATTAAATTCACCGAAATATAATAATGTTTTTGAATCAGCGAAACAACTTTCGCCGGAAGAACAGAGTTTATTGATTGAAGAGTTGAACCGGTTGAAAAATCGACATGAAATAATAGAATTAGTGGAATTGTTTTGGTCGGACAAATCAATTCTTACACCGGAAGAACGTACAAAAACTAAACTACGTCGTAAACAATTAGAAGCGGAATTGACACCGGAAAAAATTCAAACCCAAAAAATAGCATGGGAAAAATTTTTGAAAATGAAAATCGGTGAAGAAGAAATCAAAACAATGGAAGAAAATAGAAAGGAATTGAATCAATGTCGTCTGGCATTTTTATAGATTCATGTATCATTATTAATCATTGGCGAACACCCAATCGTGATTCTTCAATACTATCGCAAATTAGACAAAAACATAAATATATTTATATTTCGGTAATTACAGAATACGAAATACTAAATGGAATGACGGAATCATTTCAGAAATATTGGGATGAATGTTTGACATGGTTAATTGTTCTTCCTGTTGATCAAATTGTTGTACGATATGCCAGCCGGATCAAATATCAATTAAAAATAAAACAAAAAACGATAGATATCGCCGATATTCTTATTGCGGCAACAGCGTTGACTATTGACGTTCCGATTGCAACGATAAACCGGAGGCATTTTGAACAAATTGACGGTTTGGAAATTGTTTCGTTAAAATAAATTCGTTGCAGTATATTACTATTACGATAATAACCCTTTTACAAATTTTAATTACCATGAAATGTTTAGTTGTAACTCCTGAAAAAACTGTTTTGAATATGAATGCAACCTTTGTTGTTTTGCCGTTGATAGACGGTGAGTACGGAGTGTTGTCGGGACATACGCCGTTGGTTGCTCGGCTTGGAGCCGGTGAACTGCGTATTACCGGAACAGATAATCAGTTGACAAGTTATTATGTTGAAGGCGGTTTTGTTGAAATTCTTGATAATACTGTTGCGCTGCTTTCCATGCATGCATTGCCGTCGAAAGACCTTGATGTTACGAGAGCCGAAGAACAATTAACCAACGCACTTGCTCGTCCGTCTAATACACCGGAACTGGCAAAAATTCGTGAAGAAAAATTGTACAGTCGCCGTGCTCGTTTACGTCTTGCCAAAAAAATTGCCGAATCGCATTAAACGAAACGAAATTATGCTTCTCGGCGATACGAACAAAGACAACTGCCTATTTTCTTAACCACAGAATCTACAGAAACAAAGAATAGTCCTCTGCGGATATGTTTCTTTTGTCTGCGTCTTCTGCGGTAAAAATAAAATAGACAGTTACGTTGCGGGTTGTTTGGTTTTTAATTACATTTTAATTTTCATATACAAAAATTAAAATGTAAAATTGATTTTTTGTTATTTTATTTGAACAATTCCCGGCGGTGTTTGACCTTGTTCGAATGCGGTGATATTTTCCAATGTTTGGTTGGTAATTGCCTGTATCGCTTCAATTGTGAAAAATGCCTGATGACCTGTTACAATTGCATTGGGAAAAGTTAAAATTCGTGCCAATGTATCGTCTTGAATTACCCGCCCCGAAAAATCTTCGAAAAATACTTCCGCCTCTTCCTCGTAAACATCAATAGCAAGCGACCCGATTTTACCGCTTTTGAGTCCGGCAATCGCAGCATCCGTATCAAGTAATTCACCACGACTTGTGTTGACAATCATAACGCCGGTTTTCATTGCTTTGATCGTTTCAGTATTTATCAGATGCCGCGTGTCCGGCAACAAAGGACAATGTAACGTAATAATATCGGATTTCCGAAACAACTCATCACGTGAAACATAATGGACACCAAGTGTTTTGAGTTCGTCATTTTCGTACAAATCCGAAGCCAATACGTTACAACCAAAACCGCGAAGAATTTTTGCGGTTCCGGCTCCGATTTTTCCTGTTCCGAAAATACCGACTGTTTTACCGTACAGATCAAAACCGAGAAGACCGTTTAGCGCAAAATTACCTTCGCGTGTTCGGTTACAAGCCCGATGAATATGTCGGCTCAAAGTGAGAATCAAACCAAGTGTGAACTCGGAAATGGACGCCGGAGAATAAGCAGGAACACGCGCAACAGTAATACCGAAATTTTTCGCCGATTGAAGATCAACATTGTTAAATCCGGCACAACGAAGCGCAACCAAACGGCAACCATTATTCGCAAGACATTTTAGTACAGATACCGTTAATTCGTCATTGACAAACACACAAACCGCCTGAAAACCTTCCGATAACCGACAAGTTTGCTCATTCAGACGAGATTCATAAAACACAAGTTCATGACCCCAACGTTTATTTGAGTCCGTCAGATATTTCTGATCATACGGTTTGGTACTGAATACCGCAGTTTTCATATTTCCCCCTTTCTAAATAATTGTACAATTTTAATTTACAGAACAATTTTTTGCTAAACATGTTTGTCCGACATTTTTATGAGTGTACAAAAAAATCAGTTTGTTTATGGTTCAGCAACCAATGTTGTAACGAGTTTTTGTTTTGTAGAAACAAGTTTAAAATTTGTCCATGCCGCCCAATCAGCAACCGCATTATTTTTCGTACCAACATCAGCAACAAGACGTAACCGAATCGTTTTATCTTGCCATGCGGATAAATCACAAACAAACGAACTCCAATTTCGTTCCGCCCAAAGAATTTCTCCGGCAAGCACTTCATCTTTGTCCGGCTCTGCAACAAAAACTCGATAAAGTACGCCGTCCGACGGATCACCACCGTTACGAATTCCTACTTCGCTGGAAAACGCAATTCCGTCTTCTTTCGGTACAGTAATTGGTTCACTCAACAAAAATGTATAACCGACACCACCCTGATATGGCGGATGGATCGCCCAACCACGTTGCGTTTTTTCACCGCAAGAACATTGATCAAGACCAGCAAACGCACCGCTTCTGTCGTCTATTGTAGTTGGTTTTTTGCCGCGCAAACAATAACCGGTTTCAAAATGTTCCGGTAATTTCGGTTGTTCCAGAAAACTTAGAACAGATTTGAGTTGATATTTTTGTTCAAATTTTATGTTGCCTGCTGTTACAATTAGTTTCAGCGGAACAGTTTGCGGTTCTGTTGGAATATCAATTTTGAACGATAATTTTTGTTCCTGACCGGATTTCAACGAAATATTCTGTTGCGTTTCTGTTTTCCCGCCTTGTTGTAATTCAATACGAAACGAATTTTCAGAGTTAAGATTGGATATTATTGCAAAAGTAATGTTGCTATTTTCCGTATCAAGATTTTCATTAACGTTGCAAAGCGGAACAATTTCAAAATCATGACCATTGATCCAATATAACGTATTCGGCTTAACATCAGACGGAACAGTTATCGTTCCAATATTTTCACCGGAAACAACTCTGTAGTATTTCAATTCGGGAACGGAAATATTTTCCGGTTTTTCTTTCGGTGTCAGCAGATAACTAAACGCCCCATCAACAGGCATCACATGAACCATACCGCGTGAATATCGGGTTTCCGCATTACCAATGATTTTTCGTTCAAAATCTAAAGCAACGGCATCGGCATCCGCGTTATTGTCCAAACGGACGGCATGAAGTGTACTTCGTGTTTCATAATTCGGTTCACCAACAATTATTTCCCACCGTCCCTGATCATCAACATTTTTCAGTACGATAAGTTGCTGATCACAAAGCAAACGATCAAACCGATATGGTAAACCTTTGGAATTATTTCGGACTTCGGCAAAAAGATACGCCGGCGAATCAACATAATCTGTACGTTTACCATTTCTTTCAAAACTCTGTGCTGTTAATAGTTTTGTCGGATCATCAACACACCAACCGTTAGGCGGTAAAAATAATTTGGGTGATTTCCAATTTTGTTCCGAATTTCCATTGACGTAAATTTTCAAACCGTCTTCGTATTCAATGGCAAGCCGGTTGAGTCTAATTTTATCGGCGGCAACTGCTTCCGATGTTGTCAACAAACGACCGGTTTCGTCGGCGTAACGAATTGATTTAACATTTTGTGTACCGTAACGTTTTGCAATTTGTTGAACAATAAAATAAGACCTCAACCCGCCGGAAAATCCGTAATCTATTGCCAGAAAACCTGTGTGTCCAAAAGCAAGTGTTGCGGCTAAAAAACGATCAAGAGCGGTTTGTTTATCTTTTTCCGTGCGAAAATTTTCTCTGCCGAAAAACATTTCAGAATTACCCATTCCGAAATTATTTTCCAACGGATGTATCTTTAACAAATCAAAATCGACGAGCCAAGGATTTTCAGGAATTTTGTACGTTTGATCCTGTGCGTAATTCCCATCGGTCAAACCGCTGTAATACCAATGGTTATTGCCTTCGCTGTAAACGGGACCGTTCCAAATTTTCTTTTGATGCAACAAAATTTCGCCGTAAGCGTAAAATGTTGTTGCGAATATTCCGGCTCCGGGATTACGTGCATCGAAATCGACATACGCCCAAGGAGTTACCGCCGTGTGAACATCGCAATAGGCGGTATTGAACCCAAACTTTTTTTGTACAATTTCTGTAATTTTCGGTTCCGTCTGAACAGACTGCGTTGGTTTTGGATTGTAACATCTTGCCCATGCAGGCGCAAAATTTCCATCAGAAAGACGAGTTACCCAATTTTCGTTCCAAAATTCATTGACCGGAGCGTAGTCGGTGTAATTATTGTACAGACCATAAAGATAGCCGAGTCCATGAATTTTCCGCGTGTACTCTTTATGGGCGTCGTCTCCGCCGCGACCAGGAGCAGCGTAGGTTCTGAAGGTAAAACTTTCCCCGCCGTCACGCCACATTGTTTCGTGATCCGTAATCAACATTTTTTCAACACCATAACGTCTAATTCTGTTCCAATATTTGAAATCGTTGTCGTGATTTGATGAACCATGCGCACGCCAAACACGTTCCGCTGTAACATGTTTCCATGTTGACGGATTATTGGGAATATTGGGCAACACTTCTTCAATCAACGGTGAAACAGTTAAAAAAATCCGTTCAAAACAATCGTTACGTTTTCCATCTGTTTTCGGTTTATAACGGCTTCCGCTGTCGAAAATCACAATGGTATTTTCAATTTCATTTTTATCGGTTTCATTTTTGTTAGTTTTATTTTCATCAATTTTGTTTCCGAAAAATAATTGTGAAGCGTTTGACCGTGTGTGATCAACCATCGGCAGAAAGAACAACGGTTTTGACGGATTATCACCATCAACAAGAATTGCCGGACGAGTACCTTCGCCCCATTGACCGGTAAGATACGGAACAGTAATAAGACGCGGATTTTTTGTTCCTGAAATTTTACCGAACACAACTTCATTGACTTTCCCGCCGGAACAACGGACATCAATAAGAAGCGATTTTTGTACAATTTGAAAATGATATTCAACTTCCTGTTTATCTTCAATATTGCCAAACTGCCAACGGAATGTTACAATATTATTTTCATTGGAAACGGCAAGGAGTTTCGGCGGTTTATTGGGGGAATCTTTTGACGGTTCATTTACGAAACGGATTCCTCCATCTTGAAACTGAAATGTTCGCGGCACAATATTTTGTTCTGTATTTGATAATGTTACCGGTTCTGTCCACGTGAAACTTAAATCGGCGAATGTTCCTGTTTCCGGTACATAATTCCAGACAAGATGTCCGTCAGTTCCCCGATATTCAAACTGAAACGATTTTCCGTCCTTATCCGATATAACGGTATTCTTAAATTCAGTGCAAAAATTATCCGGCAGAATTGTTGTTTCACGATTTGGAAACGGTAATTTGTCGGGTCCTGTATTGGTTCCGGTTGTTTGTCCTTTCGGTAACGAAATTCCTCTCAATGGACGCGGCTCAAATTCCAATGGATTGAGTTCTTCTTTGTAGAACGAAATATTGTCAAAATAAAGTATTCGCGGTTCAGAGTTGCGCCCGTTACGAATTTCAAAACCGTCGAATTGCGGAGAATTACCGAGTTGTTTGAGTTGTTCTTCAGAAAATTTACGATGAATGAGAAACCATTCTTTCCATCGTACAGTATCAAGATGTACTTTAACTGTTTTTCCGTTTTCATTTTTGAGCAACAAATCAAGTTGGACTCGCGGCGTTGAAGAGTCGGATACCCACGCCCAGTTATTGCCGTAAATCCAAATATTGACACAATCAAACGGCAATGTTACGGGAATTGGTTTTGGCGGTTTGAGTGTGATGATCGGTGAATTTTTGGCTTGGGTCGGAACGAATTTGTATGTTAATTTACCAACGCCGTTATCCCAAAGTTGTTGTTCGCGGCTTTGTTCAAAAGTTGCTTCGGTTTCAACGGTTTCAACCGTCCAGCCGTCAAGATTTTCAAACCCGAACAACGCCGGATGATCATCTTGAATCCGACCGGCGTTGACCATTTCATAAGGACGTTTACCGATATTTTCAGAGGTATTGAGTGTTTCCGCTGCGAATAATATTGCAAACGAAAAAAACGTTAGCAATAAAAGCAACATAAATAAAAATGAACGCATAAAATATGAACACATAAAATTTCTCCTGTTAAAATTGGTTGCAAAATATGTTGCGTTAAAAAAACGTCTGTTTTGTTGTTTCGTATTTTAAAAATAATCTGTGCTTTTCCTGCGGACAATTCTTAGTTTCCATTTTCTTTTGCCTGTGCAAAGTATAGTTGATAGTGGGGAGTATCGCAAGCGGAATTATAACCAAAACGGCAAAATTTCACTTGCGACACTCTTCTCTATTGGATTTTTTTGTGTAAAATTATATGTTGTAGCGTTTTTATTACTTTAACATGCCCAACCGTTTTATTGGGAATAACATGTAATAAAACGTAACGTATTCATGAACGTAAACGAAAATTCTAACAGATATGTAAAATTTTTATGAACTCTTTCATTGATACTTTTTTCCCGCGTCCGAATCAAACACCGTTGACAACTCCTCCTAAAAAACAAACCCCACAACCCGAGTCGTCAAACGCCAACCAACAAGTAAATAGTGTATCAGAAGATGATATTATTTCCCTTTCGCCGGAAGTAAATGAGTTGCTTGCGAAAAAAAACGATGAAACAATAATAGATCAAAATAATGCGTATGCCGTGTTGGGACGTTTATTGGGTTTGGATGGAACGACTTATCATAAAACCATTTTACTTTATGCAATTGATAAATCAATCGCCGAAGAATCGGCAAGTCTGACAAAAATTCTAAATAAAATGATTTCTGATGCCGGACTTGGTGATGTAACAAAAAAATTGACCTTCGCTGAAAATAACGAGGGACAAATTATTGTAGAAGGTAATGTTAACGCAACAAAAAGAAAAAAACTCGCCGAACAAATTAATAAAACACCGCAACTTGCCGAGCGGATTAAAAATCAAAAAACAAAAATAGATATTGCAACAAAATTAAAACAAGCAAACAGCGAACTTTCTTTGGATGAAATTATCAACAACATCCGTTCAGATACAGATAATAAATCACAACCGCTTCTCGCAATAAAACGCGGTGTTCTTTCTGCCGCAACAGAGGAAAATAAAAATTTTGATAACGATATTCAATATCTGCGGGGAATGATCGGTCGTTTTGTCAAAACATATAATGAGTCTGTTGCCGCCGATGAAGATTCACGAATCACCGGTTTTTCTGTACGATTAGATGCTGAAGGAAATGTCAGAGTTGAAAATGTTCAGACTCGCGGCGGCGACACCAAACAATCAATAAACGCAACACAATTTTTAAACAAAGAATCGGCAACTCTTCGCGAACAAACAAAAGAAATTGTATCGCAAATACTTGAAGAACATGATGACAAATATGGTGATGTGAAAGAATTTAAACATGAAGTTCTTTTTGATTCTAATATTTTTAATGAATATCGTATTGAGTCTTCGGAAGCGGATCAGGCAATTTTAGAAAAGTTACATAAAATGGGTAGTGATCTTGGATTGGCGTTAGGTTCTTACTTTGGATTTGCGGGAAATTTTGAATTGACATTTAATAGCAATGGAAAACTTACGCTCAAAACAACAATGTCCACAGGAACAAATTATAAAATAGTTCAAGCAACATTAACAGAATTGAATAGACGTTTAGCATCAGACGATCCTTTTAATGATGAAAAATTTAGTAAACCGTTACCGGAAGAACTTGAAAATATTTTAGAAAAACTTGTTGAAATGAAAGAACAACACGAACAGATTCATAATCCCAAATTGAAAAATTTTGTTCTTTCGATAAGTTTTTAAGTAACGATATATTTTCATAATCGTTCATGTAATGTAAAATGGTGTTTTTCCTGTAAACGGAAAACAACGTGTTACATTGAAAACAGATTGTCCATTATTATGACGGATAGAAATATGTTATGAAATATCGGTGTTGCCGAATGCGCTGCGAAGTTCTTGACGTTCATATTCTAAAAGACCGTCAATAAGCGGCGTAAGATTGCCCGCTAGAATTGTGTCGAGTTTGTACAATGTTAAACCAATTCGATGATCCGTAACACGATTCTCCGGAAAATTGTAAGTTCGAATCCGCTCACTACGATCACCACTGCCGATTTTACTTTGGCGTTCTTCCGCACGTTTTTTTTGTTCCTCTTCACGTTTGGCTTCGTAAAGCCGCGATTTAAGAATCCGTAACGCTTTGGCAAGATTTTTATGTTGACTTCGCTCGTCCTGACAGGCAACCACAATTCCTGTTGCAAAATGAGTTAGCCGAACAGCAGACGATGTTTTGTTGACATGCTGACCGCCAGGTCCGCTGGAACAATATAAATCTTTACGATAATCTTCCGGTTTCAAATCAATTTCAACATCTTCCGGTTCTGCCATTACCGCAACAGTTGCCGCTGACGTATGAATTCGTCCTTTCGCTTCGGTTTCGGGAACCCGCTGAACACGATGTCCGCCACTCTCAAACTGTAAGTGCCGGAAACAACCCTCACCATCAACTCCAAGAACCATCTCCTTGAACCCGCCCAATTCCGTCGAATTGTACGATAATATCTCCACCTTCCAGCCTTTATCCTCACAATAATGTTTGTACATTTCGTACAAATCACGGGCAAAAAGAGCCGCTTCATCACCGCCGGTACCGGCTCGGATTTCCAGAACAAGATTTGCCCGATTCGCATCCGCTCCGCCAATAGTCATATCAAGAAGTTCATTCCAAAGAATTTCACGTTCCGCTTTGAGTTCCGGAATCTCCATCTCCGCAAGTTCACGCATCTCCGCTTCCGGTGAATGGAGCATCTCATTGGCTTCTTCAATCTGAACATTCAATTGCTTAAACCGCCGGTACTTCGTTGCCATTTTAGCAATAGTCCCGTGTTCTCTGGCAACCTGTTGGAGTTTATGGGAATCCGCCAAAACCTCCGAAGAAGACATCTGACGCTCCAACTCCTCAAATCGTAATAACGTCGCATCAAGTAATTTACGCATAGGTTTTT
>JAISNF010000550.1 GCA_031276415.1 Planctomycetaceae bacterium | reverse complement strand
ATAAAAGTTCCGCTGAAGATGTTGAAGATATTTACGATTTAGTTTTAATATTTGTGTTGGTTGGTAATTCAATTTCGAATCTTGCGCCTCCGAGCGGCGAATTTGTAACCCGAATCTTGCCGCCGTGTTCCAGAATAATTTTGCGGGCAACAGAAAGTCCTAAACCTGTGCCTCGCCCCTTCTTTTGAGAATAAAACGCACGGAATAATTCCCCGCGCTGCGTTTCGGGAATCCCCAAACCGTTGTCGTCAACACTAATTAACACCATCGACTCTTCCCGATAATAATCAACCTGAATGTGAAGCAAACCCAATTGTTGCTTTTTGCCCGAATCATTCAAAACCTCCTCATCAGTATTATTTGCGTTATCAGCGTTTGCACTTTTAATACTTTTATCAGTTTCAGAATTACTTACAGGATCACTTACAGGATCGCTCGCAGAATCGTTTTGTTCGTTGTCGTCATTTCCCGCTTTGGCAGCATCAATACCGTTGGTAATAAGATTCGCAACCGCATGATGAATTTGTTCGGCATCAAAAAAGAATTTCGGAATGGCTGTTTCCGCCTTCAACGTCATTTCAACATTTTCTTCTTTCGCACGGAATTGCAACAACCCGACCACCTCCGCAATTGTTCCCGCAATATCACCAAGTTCATAATCGGGTTCACGTTCCTTGCTGAGTGTTAGCATATCAAGAATCAGTTGCGAAATTCGTTTTTGATTCTTTTCGACAATTTTCCAACCTTGCTGAATCATACTCTCGTTACGATTCGTCATTCCTGCCCGAACAAGATAAGAACCGCCGTCAATTCCCTGCAAAATGTTTTTAATATGATGAGAAAGAATCGAAACGGTTTCGCCCACTGTTGCAAGATGTTTTGTTTGAATTGCCTGCTGATGCAAACGCGTATTTTCAATTGCCAAAGCGGTTTGACGGGCAACAAGAATCATTAAACGAAGATGATCCGGCGTCAGGTTTGGAGCGGTAACAGTATCTGCCGGAACAAAATGCGGAAACGTGTCAATGTAAATGATCCCGACCAATCCGTAACACCCCAGCATCGGAATACACAATATTTCACGAATCATTTGATCTCCGCCATAAATTTGACCGCAAGCGTTTTTTTCACATTCTCCCGTATATTTTTCCGTGTATTCTTCCGTACATTTTTCTGTTGTCAAAATTCCTTCCTTGCGGTTTATCACATATTCAATCACGGATCGGTTCATCGTCAGCCGCAATAATTGTTCAGGCTCTTTGCCGCCGGAACAATTCCAAAACGTTTGAGGAATTAACTGTTGTAACTCGGAATCGTAAAGCAAGATACAACCTTGATTGATTGTAATCCAGCGGGCGATTTGTTCCAGAATTTGTTGTAAAAGCGTTTCGATCTCGGATATTTGGTTTGTTGCCGACAAGGTATGATACAACATATCCAGATGTGCGGCGATGACCGGAAAATCACGGCTTTTCGTACATGACAAAACCGGACAACATGCTGTGTTGTTTTCATCGGAAACACCGGACTCCGCCGATAAAGAACTCATTTCGTCTGTTTTTGCCGAAGCGGTTATATTCAATTCTGTGTATCCATTGGCAACCGATTCGGAATAATTTTGCTCTGCCTTAGGAACAGGAGTAAAATCAATGAACACACAAACACAATTCTTGCACTTGTTTATTTTAACAAGGGAAAGAGATTCGGGCTATGGTTTATTCTATTCTGAAAAAAATTTTGAGAATAGGTCTTGTATTTATCTCACTGTTTATTATAATACCTTGAAAATTAGGGAGAGGTGGCAGAGTGGTCTATTGCGCGGGTTTGCTAAACCCGTGAGCTCCTCGGGGTTCCGCAGGTTCAAATCCTGTCCTCTCCGTTTTTTTGATTTCTCTTTTGAATTTTTTATTATTTCTGTTGTTTGTAGAAATATCTTTGCTGTTTGCCCAAACAATTCTTTTTGCGGCAAAACCCAACCGATGAATACGCCAACGCAACATGTTTACGCTGAAACCGGAAAATTGCGTCAAATTTAATTTTAGCGGACAATTATTTCGGAAGTTACCGGACACTTTGGTAAACAAAATTAATCGAGGGAAATTCTAAAAAACACAAATTTATTTTTATTAACCACAGAGAAGACAGTGAAAATACGTCCGCAGATTACGCAGATGAGCGCAGATAATTTTTTGAGAATACAACAATAAAACAGACGAATAATTTTTTATTTTATAATTAAAAATCATCTGCGATAATCAGCGTACTCTGCGGACACTTTTCCTCTCTTTGAACTCTGAGTTCTCTGTTGTTAAATAATCTGTGCTTAAATAAAAGGGCAGTTATTAGAAGTTACCTAGAGTATTTTTGTGTTTAATCCCGATAATTCTTATGATTGACTTTTTCCGGTCAATCGTGATAATTAAATTCTTGATTTTTGATTTTTTATTTTCATGTGGGCGTCAAACATTGTCAATCAACGGTTAATCGTATTCCCATAACGCAATAATAAATTTATGATTCAGCGTCGTCTTTTTTTTGGTTTTTTGATTATTGTAGTTTTGTTGATACTTTGTTGGTTGGACGTGAGCATTTCGCATTATGGTTTAACGCGGGAGATTATTTGGCTTCCGCGTGGTGTGATATTGTTGCCGGTTTATTTGGTTTGTCTTATTTTTCTGACGCGGGAGGTTCTTCGTATTTTGAATGCTGCGGGGTTGTATCCGTTTTCATTTACTGTTTATCTTGGCAATTTACTTATTGTGATAAGTTGTTGGCTTGCGAATGTTTTTCAGCAGTACAATCTTGAAGTTCTCCACGTAACTGCTTCGAAGGGTGGTTGGCAATGGGCATCGACGGCGAGTTTTTGGGCGTTATTAGCGGTTGCTGCCGGTGTTATTTTGTCATTTGCTGCGGAGATGCGTCGTTATTCTCATCCTGGCGGGGTGACTATTAATTTATCGGGTGCGGTATTTACGATTGCTTATCTTGGTTTGCTTTCATGTTTTATGATTCAACTTCACATGGCTTATGAGATTTGGGCGATTCTTTCGCTTGTTGTGGTAACGAAGATGTGTGATATTGGGGCGTACACGGTTGGCAAGTTGATTGGTCGTCATAAGATGACGCCGGGCTTGAGTCCGGGCAAAACGGTTGAGGGGGCGATGGGCGGGATAATATTTTCTTGTTTTGGTTCGTGGTTTTGGTTTATGGTGGCGTTACCGTTGTGCAATGACGGCAATCTTACGCCGTATTATGGTTGGATTTTGTTTGGGGTGGCGATTGCTTTAACGGGAATGGTGGGAGATTTAGCGGGTTCACTTATTAAGCGTGACGGGAACATGAAAGATTCCGGTCATTTAGTTCCGGGATTTGGCGGGATTTTGGATGTTTTTGATTCATTACTGATGGCTGCTCCGGTTGCTTATCTTTTTTGGGCATTCGGATGGGTCAGTCCGGGAAAACATCTATAAAATATTCTTGAAATTAAGAGCGAAGCAATCTATTTTGTCAAAAGTCACAAGAGTTTTGTCAAAGGTCCCGAAAGTTTTGTCAAAGGTCGCAGAAGTTTCGGGGAACACCGCAAACTATTTGATGTAGGCAACGTTTCGCCGAAAGGTTGCGCCGGTTGAGATTATTTCGGGACGCAACGGTTGAGAATATTTCAATTTCCGTCCGTAAACAGGTTCACCGTCGGCGAGTACGCCGACCAATGTTT